>CAZLJG010000034.1:0-17571 GCA_964559545.1 uncultured Solibacteraceae bacterium
TGCTCGTAGCCTACGTACCTGGATTTGATGGTGTGCGGGTGCCGGCGCGATATCTGATGATCGTCGCGCTCTTCCTCGCCGGACTCGCGGGCTACGGCGCAGCGGCCCTGTGGCGATGGCGACCGCGAGCAGCGGCCGGTGTGCTCATCATCGCCGGTCTGCTCATCCTTGGGGAGTCCTGGCCTGGCCCCCTCAAGACCAACATGCGGCTGTGGGCGGAAGGCGTCGAACTCCCCCCGCGCGAGTTGCACGTGGGCGACGATATTCCTCCGATCTACAAACACCTGCGCGACGAACCCGGTCCGGTGGTCCTCATCGAGTTCCCATTCGGCGCAGTGCCCTGGGACCTGCACGCGCAGTTTTATGCCGGCTACCATCGCCGTTCGCTTGTGAACGGTTTCTCGGGATTTTTTCCTGACCGTCAACGCACGCAATCCGAGGTTTTCATGATGGTCAGACATGACCCGGACGCCGCATGGCGCGGTCTCGTTGCCAGCCGCGCGACCCACGCGCTCGTGCATGAACACGCGTTTGTCTCAACCCGCCGGGAGCTGTACACCGCGTGGCTGGAACAACGCGGGGCCGTCAAGATCATGTCGGACGGCGACAGCCATCTCTATCGAATCCAGTGAGGCATGTTGGCGGTAGACTGGCACGATTGAACGTTTGTGGGACGACACCCGTTTCTTCAAGGCGGGACTGATCTAATGGCGCTGAAGGACCGGCCGAAAAACTTCTTCGACGAATACACGAGGGGATTCGACCGTACCGAGTTCCAGCGCCTCTTCACGCGTGACACGGCTGACGCGTACCACTACTTCTCCCGCGGCATCGACCTCGCCGCACTGGCCACCGCACCGTGGTACAAGCGCTGGCCTACGCACGCCCGGCTCTTTCTGATCGCGTTTGCGATGCGGCTCTCGCCGGGCCGGCGTGTGTTGTACGGCTTCGCCGTGGTGGCGGTGTTGTTCGGCCTGCTGGATCTCTTCGACGGGTTCGGCACCATGCGCGTGATGTTGTGGCCGTTCACGCTGAGTCTCTGGCTGCCGCAGTGGGTGGAGGGCACGTCGTGGATGTTGCTCGCGTTTCTTGCGATCCATCTGCTGGTGCTCATGGAAGTGGCGGACCGGCTGTCCCTCAAGAGCGACCTCGAGATCGCGCGGGATATCCAGATCGCCATGTTGCCGAAGGGCGAACACTCGTCGGGTGACGCCCGGGTGTTTGGTACGACGCGGCCGGCCAACACGGTCGGCGGCGATTTTTACGATGTGCTCCCGCTTGCTGATGGCCGCCTGATGATTGCCGTCGGCGACGTGGCCGGCAAGGGCAGCCCGGCCGCACTGTTGATGGCCCTGTTGCTGGCGATGTTGCGCACGCTGGTGGATGAAGGGTTGGATTCGGTCCGCCTGATCACCCGGCTGAACGTGCAGATTTGCCGGCACAGCCCCGGCTCCAGGTTCATCACTTTCTTCTACGGCCTCTACGACCCGGCCACCGGTGCGCTTGAGTACGTCAACGCGGGGCACCTTCCACCTCTCGTTCGACGCGTCGACGGCACCATTGATCGGCTCGATGGCGGTGGCATGGCGTTGGGGATGTTCGACAACGCGACGTTTGAATCCCGACGCGTCACCATCGCACCGGGCGACACGGTGGTGATGTATACGGACGGCATCACCGAAGCCGAAAACCGCTCGGGGCGCGCATTCGAAGACTCGGGACTCGAAGCCATCCTGGTGCATCGGAGAGATGAGCGCGATCCCGAAGTGCTGGCGCGCGCGGTGATCTCCGCGGTGGAAGCGCACGCCGGCGACGTGCGGCTGGCCGACGACCTCACCGTCGCGGTGCTCGCGAGGCTTGGCGGATGATTCGGCTGCGAACGGTCGCGATCGTGTGCCTGCTGCTGACGGCAGCGCCCGCAGCACAACAGCAGCCACAACAACAGCGACCGATGCAGGCTGACGGTGTGGTGCGCCTGCTCTCCGAGCTCGAGAACGCTCTCACCGGCAACAACATCGACGAGTTCCGTCGCCTCACTGCACCCGGAATGGCGGCGGTCGAGAGTTCCACGTTTGCGGCGACATCTCTCGCCGATGGTCAGGATTTCGCCGCCGTGCGTGAGCGCGACCGCCGGCCCACCGGGCCGGGGCACCTCGTCATGGTCGAGATCCTGCTCGGCCGCGGCAAAGTGGGACGCATTTCGACGTGGCAACTCCTTGTGCAGCCACGTGATGGCGGAGACACATTCGAGATCGCCAGCGCCACCCCCATCGCCTCGGTTGATGGCCTCGTGCAGCTCGATGTGGATTTGTCTCAGCAATACGAAGTGCGCGACCTGACATTTGTGGCGCCAGGATTGACGCTTCGGTTGGAGTCGGGCGCCGTGTTCCTCGGCCGCGTGGCCGATGGCCCGACCGCCCTGATCTTCCGCGGCAAGGGCCACATGCTGTTTGCCCCGGCCGATCCCGCCGAACAGGTCCAGATTCGCGCCTTCAGCGGCAAGCCGGCGATCGACACGCCCATCGACTCAGCGTTCCTCCGCCTCAGCCCCTACGAATTTGAATCCAGAATCGCGGCATCCCAACTGGTTCCCGTCCCCCTGCACGCTGGTGAGGTGGCGCGGGCCCGGCAGATGTTCGATGAATTCGGACGCCGCAGCTACACCTTGAACCTCGGCGACCTCACGACCGACCGCTGGTCGTTGCTGCCTCCGGTCGGCGATGTGCTCGCCGAAGTGCGCACGCGGCGACATGGCACGCTCACCTACGTGCGATCCACAGACGACGCGGAGGATGTGTCGCTGTTTGATCGGCAACGCGGCCGGAACATCTCGGTGTACGCGTCACCTGAACGACTCGCCTCACGCGGCGCTTTCTACTCGGAAGACGATGCCACGGCGTACGACGTGGAGCACTACGCCGTGGATGTGAAGTTTGATCCTGAGCGCGACTGGATCAGCGGTCGCGGATCGCTGCGGCTGCGCACGAAGGTGGATGGGCTCGCCACGTTGTCGCTGAAGCTCGCGGAGTCGCTGTCGGTCTCGTCGATCTCGTCCCCCGAACTCGGTCGAGTGCTCGCCTTGCGCGTCGCAGGACAAAGCGGAGTGCTGGTCAGCCTGCCGCGGGCCTTGCCGAGAGGCAGTCTCCTGGTGCTCGACGTGTTTTACGCTGGACGGCTCCCTCCTCAGGGGATCGATCGTGAAGCCATCTCGGTGGAGGGGCAGGCACAGTCCGCGCCGAATCCTGCCGGAATGCAGGACCTGGTGATTCCGCCCGAGCCGCGCTTCCTCTATTCGAATCGCACGTACTGGTATCCGCAGGCGACCGTCACGGACTTCGCGACAGCGGCGCTGCAGATCACGGTGCCCGCGCAGTTCCAGGTTGTCGCCAGCGGCAGTCTGATCAACTCAACCGTGACGCCGATCACAGAAGGATCAGGGCGCGGGGGCGACTCCCGCGCCGAGCGCACGGTGCAATACCTGGCCGACCGTCCCCTGCGGTACCTCGCCGCGATCATCAGCCGGTTTGTGCCGGTGGGAAGCGCGCCGGCACCCAGCCCGGCCATCGCCCCACCCGGCATCGCGATCGGCGGAAACGCCGTCGGCGCCGACAACGCGAAGTCGGTCGCGGTGGACGTCGTGGCCACGCCGCGGCTCATGCGCGGCAATCGGACGCTGCCGGATCGGGTGGCCGACATCGTGTCGTTCTACGCGTCCGCGATCGGCGAGGCGCCCTACCCGAACATCACCATTGCCACACTCGACGCGGAACTGCCGAGTGGACACAGCCCGGCGTACTTCGCGATCTGGAATCAGGCGACGTTGCCGACGACGTTGTCGTGGCGCGACGATCCGGTGGCGCTCACCGGGCATCCGTTCTTCTTCCTGGCGCACGAGGTCGCGCACCAGTGGTGGGGACAGGCCATCGGCTGGAAGAACTACCACGAGCAATGGCTCAGCGAGGGACTCGCCCAGTACTTCGCGGCCATGTATGCCGCCAAGGACCGTGGTCCGGAGGCGGAGCGGACGCTCTTCAGCCAGATGCGCACCACCGCGATGGACCTGTCCCGGCATGGGCCGGTGCACTTGGGGTACCGCCTGGGTCATATCCAGGGCGACGGCCGGATCTTCCGGGGTCTGGTCTACAACAAGTCGGCTGTGGCGCTGCACATGTTGCGACGGCTCATCGGGCCGGATGCATTTTCGCGTGGAATCCAGCGGTTTTACCGCGCCCATCGGTTCCAGAAGGCCGGCACCGACGATCTGCGGGTGGCCATGGAGGCTGAGGCCGGCATCCCGCTGGGCCGCTTCTTTGAGCGCTGGATCCTCGGATTTCAGCTGCCACAGGCCAAGCTCAGCTGGCGGATGGACCCCGACGGGGCGCACGTCTTCATCCGGGTCGAGCAGACGGGTGACACCTTCGACTTCCCCCTCACCGTCACGGTCCAGTATGCGAATGGCCAATCCGAGACCGTGCTGCTGGCCGTCACGTCGGCGACCCATGAGATCCGGATTCCCGCCAGGGGCGTGGTTCGACAGGTGGACACACGAGACGACCTGGGCCTGGTGACCGTCCGTCGCTGAGATAGAATTCAAGGGCTATGGAAACGGTCACGCTGACGATCGACGGCCAATCGGTCACGGTTCCCAAGGGTAAGTCGGTTCTCGAAGCGATACATGCCAGTGGCGGCCACGTGCCGTACTACTGCTACCACCCCGGGCTCCAGGTCGATGGATCCTGCCGGGTGTGCATCGTCAAGATCGAGAAAATGCCGAAGCTGCAGACGTCGTGTTCGACGGCCTGCGCGGATGGCATGGTCGTGACCACGAATTCGCCTGAGGTCGAGGCCGCGCGCGCCAGCGTATTCGAGTTCCTGCTCGTCAACCACCCGCTCGATTGTCCGGTGTGTGACAAGGGCGGCGAATGCCCGCTGCAGGACTACTCCTACTCGTACGGTCCCGAGCGCAGCCGCATGGAGTTCCCGCGGCGTGTGTTCGACGGCGAAGGCGTCAAAGCGGACGTCGACTTTGGCCCGACGCTCATGCTCAACCGCAACCGCTGCATCATGTGCACGCGCTGCGAGCGGTTCATGAAGGAAGTGGACGGCGACGCGCAGATTGGCGTCTTCCAGCGCGGTGTCCACAGTGAAATTGCGACGTTCGAAGAAAAGGGCGTTGTCTCGCTGCTCTCCGGCAACCTGATGGACGTGTGCCCGGTCGGGGCGATCACGACTCGCGACTATCGCTTCAAGTCGCGGCCGTGGGATAACCCGATGGCGGTGGACACGATCTGCACCGGCTGCGAAAAGGGCTGCAACACCACGGCGTGGATCAAAGCGAAGCCCGAATGGGCGAAAGGCGCACGTCTCGTACGACTGACGCCGCGCTTCAACGCCGACATCAACCAGTACTGGATGTGTGACATCGGCCGCTTCGACTACCACTGGGTCGAAAGTGATCGCCGCCTGCTCCAGCCGCACGTGCGCACGTCGCGTGGGTCGGATGCGACGCCATGGGATGAGGCGTTGGTGGCCGTCAAGGCCGCAGTGGACGCGGCCGGCGCGACGCAGTCGCGCGTGCTGGTCTCGGGCCACACGGCGCTCGAAGAGCTGTATGTCCTCAAGCAGTTTGCCGGCCTCACGGGCGGCGTCACGTTCAGCTGGCGTCATCGCCCGAAGCCGCAGCCGGCGAACACCAAGTTCCCGATTCCGGCAGTCGATGCGCCGAACCTGCGTGGTGCGCGTGACCTCGGATTTAAACTGGGCGCCACCGATGGCCCCGCGGACATCAGCGGCCTGCGTGCCGCCGTGGATACCGGCGCGGTCAAGCTGCTCTATGTCATCGACCCCGGTCCGGATGGATCGATTGGCGACACCGAGTGGATCCTCGCAGCGAGGCAGTCGGGCAAGATTGCCACGCTCCTCGTCCAGGGCGTGCTCAAGTCCGCGCTGACCGAGGCGGCGGACATCGTGTTGCCGGGGTGCGCGTTCGCCGAGAAGGACGCCACGTTCACCAACGCCACCGGTCACGTGCAGCCGGCCTCGCGCGTCATCACGCCTCCGGGAGACGCCGCGGAAGACTGGCAGATCCTCTCGAAGGTGGCCGTCGCGTTCGGCGCGACAGTGGCCCAGACAACGGCAGCGGCCGTGCGGCAGGCGATTGCTTCCGAGTTCGGATCGGTTGCCGGGTATGCCGCGTTGGCTGACCTCGCGTTTGCGCGGCCGGTCTCGGCGCGTCAATACATGGAGGCGTCCAACCCGATGGAGCGCGGCAAGTGGGACACGATGTTCCAGGACCTGCCGCCCATCAAGTTCGGCGACGACTTCGGCCCGATGCCTCGCGCGGACGTTATCCCGCTGAAACCCGTATAGAGAGCGCGAGCGGCTCCACCCGGATCGCCAGGGTGCCGCTCGCCTCAAAAACCTCGCCATCGACGTGCGCGACCATCCGGTCACCCGTCACGCGCGCGGTCCGCGCCTTCAAACGCTCCAGCCCCTCAGCCGGAGCGCGCTGGTTCCAGAACAACCGCCGCGCACGCCAGATCTGCCGCAGCGGCGACCCGCCATCGGCGATCAGCACATCCAACAGGCCGTCACGAGTGTCTGCATCTGGTGCAAGCACCGCCCCGTTGCCGTACTCAGGCGCATTCGCAAATCCGATCAGAAACTTCCGCCCCGCCCGCCGCGCATCGTCGCACTCGACTACATAGTGCAGGGCCTGATACGACCAGACGAGGCTGAAGCTTTTTGAGACGTAGCCAAGGGCTCCGCGCTTCTTCCGCGTCGCAAAGACCTGACCGACCGCGGCATCAAAGCCGATGCCCGCGACGTTCAGGAAGAGGCGGTCGCCGACATACCCCACATCCATCCGCGTGGTCTTCCCCTCGATCGCGACCTGCAGGGCGCGGCGCCACGACGTCGGTAGCTTGAGTCCCATCGCCAGACCGTCGCCTGACCCGCACGGCACAATGCCCAGCGGCACCTCCGATCCCAACAGGCCTTGCGCCACTTCGTTCACCGTGCCATCACCACCCATGGCGACAACGACCTCACAGCCGGACGCGACGCATTCCTGCGCCAACACGCGTGCATGTCCCTGCGCGGTGGTCATCCTGATGTCGGCGGCGACGCCGGCGTCGTTCATCTGCTGCGCGACGAAGCTTCGACGACGGTCCGCCTCGCCGGCGTGACTGCCTCGTCGCCCTGAAATCGGGTTGATGATCACGCCAATGCGGGTCGGCTTCATGGCTGGCAGTGTTATAGTAGCGTCCCATGCAGAGTCTGCGTGGTGTCGTTCCCGTTCTCCTGGGATGTCTGCTCGTTGGCGGCACCGCGTATCAGACCTGGCAATTCGAACGTTCCTCAACAACCCTTCGCATCGATGAAGATCGGCTCGCGCAGCAGTTTGCGTCGCTGGAGTTGACCGTCGCGAACCTGCGCACTGCGCAGGCGGGATACGTCGCCGTCGGTCAGGGTGCTGATTTCTGGATGACGCGCGCAGACGACCTGATGGCAGACGTCGAAGGCCTCCTGTCGGAGCGTCAGCTGGTCGGGCAGGCCGATGCGGTGACACCACTGGCCTCGGCGCAGACCAGGCTCGAAGCCCTTCGGGTCTCGGACCGTCGCGCGCGCAACTACGTCGGCAACGATCAGCGCCTGATGGCGTCTGACGTGATTTTTGTCGAGAGCCTTGAAATTCTCGACCGTCTGGCGGCTGACATCGCCTCCGCGCGCGACGCGGAAATTCAGGCGAACCGGCGGGAAGCCGCGACCATCCGGCAATATCAGGCGGGTCTGGCCGGTGGCGCGGCCTTGATCTTGGTGGTGCTTATCGCGGTTCCCAAGGGGTCGAGGGTCCAGGAGTCCAGGAGTCCAGAAGTCCAGGGGTCCAGGGGTCCTGATGTCCAGGAGTCCAAGGGTCCAGAGGTGCCGAAGACCCGGAGTGCCGAGGTTCGGGGCATGACCGAAGCGGCTGATGTATGCGTTGATCTGGCGCGGTTGCTGGATGGGCGCGACTTGCCGGCGCTTCTCGCGCGGACGGCGGCGGCCATCGGCGCCAAGGGTGTGGTGTTGTGGGTGATTGACGAGGCCCGGGAGACCCTGCGGCCGTCGCTGGCCCATGGGTATTCCGATCGCATGGTGCAGCGCCTGGGTACGCTGACCGTGGGTGCCGACAACGTCACGTCTGTGGCCTGCCGCACCTTGCAACCGCAGGTGGTGCCCGCCGCATCGCCCGAGAGCTCCGGGGCGATTGCCGTGCCGCTGATCGGCACCTCGGGTTGTGTCGGCGTCCTGGCGGCTGAAGTCTCAGGACCCGCTTCCGATGGCTCGACGCTGCCGTTGGCGCGCGTGATTGCTGCGCAACTCGCGGCGGTGATCACCCCACTGCCGGCTGCTCCCGCTGCCGCTGCTGACACTTCGCCGGCAGCTGGCGCCCTGTAGCCCTCCCAGAGAACCAGACGCCATGAGTGAGTTTTTGTTGATGGCGGAGGACGACCCGGACATCCAGATTGTGGCGCGCATGGCGCTGAAGCGGGCCGGGTTCAGAGTGGAAGTCACGAACAACGGTCGGGAACTGCTTGAACGTGTCGCACAGGAGCGACCCGACGTGATTCTGCTCGACTGGATGATGCCGGAGTTGAACGGCCCGGATACCTGCGCGGCTCTGAAGGCCAATCCCACGACCGCAGACATTCCCGTGATCTTCATGACCGCGAAGTCACAGGGGTTTGAGCGCGACAAGGGACTTGCGTCCGGCGCACTCGGCTACATCATCAAGCCCTTTGATGCGCTGACGCTCGGCGACCGGGTCCGCGAGTTGCTCGGCTGACCATGGCCCGCTCCCCGCTCTCTTTCCCCGCAAAACCAGCAGACGAGCCAAGAAGACTCCAGACGCTGCGCAGTTACAGCATCCTGGACACGCCGGCCGAGCCTGTCTTCGATGAAATTGCTGCGCTGGCGGCCCGTCTTCTCGGTACGCCGATGGCGCTCGTCACATTGATCGATGAGGACCGCCAGTGGTTCAAGGCCAACCTCGGCCTCAACGACTCGCAATGCGCTCGTGACGACTCGTTCTGTGCGCATGCGCTCGGAAAGCCCGACCTGATGGTCATCCCGGACGCCACGCTCGACGAACGGTTCCGCGAGAACCCGTTTGTCATCAACGATCCGAACATCCGGTTCTACGCAGGGGCACCACTCGTCGCACCGGATGGTCAGGGGCTCGGCGCGTTGTGTGTGCTCGATCGTGTGCCCCGCACGCTGACTGACGACCAGGCCGCCACGCTCCGCGTGCTCGGTCGGCAGGTCATGGCACAACTGGAACTACACCGGCTCCTGCACCAGTCCAGAACGCAGCGCCAGGAACTGCTGTCGGTGCTCGACGCGCTTCCAGCCGCGGTCATCATTGCCGACGCCCCCGATGGACGCATCTCCTTTCAGAATCGTGCAACGGGAGCGCTCCTGGGCATGGAAGCCCCGGACGCCGACGCGCTGCGCGAGTTCTGGCGGAAGACCGGAGTTCGCCGCACGACTGGAGAAATCGTCGCGCCGTCTGACTGGCCGGGGATGCGTGCGCTCTCCGGAGACGCGGTCTACGGCGAAGAGTTAGTCATCCAGCTACCCACGGGCCGAACGCTGTCGATTCTGATCTCAGCCGCTCCCATGCGTGATGGCGACGGCGTCGTCACCGGAGCCGCCATCGGCTTCCAGGACGTCAGCCACATGCACGAAGTGGCGCGCCTCAAGAACGAATTCGTCGCCACGGTCAGCCACGAACTCCGTACGCCACTCACATCCATGCAGGGGTCCCTGCAGCTCCTCCTCTCGGATGACGATGCGCTGCCGACGCAGGATGGGCGCGATCTTGTGGGCGTGGCGGTCAAAAACAGCGAGCGACTCGTGCGGATCGTGAACGACATCCTCGACATCGCGAAGATCGAGGCCGGTCAGTTGCCCATGTCGGTGAAACGGGTCGAGGTGGCGCCGTTGCTGGCTGCGGCGATGGACACGGTGCGGGGCCTCGCGGGTGACAAACAGCTCCAGCTGACCATTGACGCCGGGAACGCTCTGCCCCCGGTGCTCGTTGATCAGGACCGCATGGTGCAATCGATCGTGAACCTGCTGTCCAACGCGATCAAGTTCTCCCCTGTGGGCGGTTCCATTACGCTGCGCGCCAGTCGATCCGGTTACGACCGGATGCTCATCGAGGTGGCTGATCAGGGTCGAGGGATTCCCGAAGATCAACTCGGTCTCGTGTTCGACAAGTTTCATCAGGTCGGCGGCGCCAATCGTCAAGGCACCGGTCTCGGGCTGTCGATCACCAAGGCCATTGTGGAGCAACACGGCGGGCAGATCGGCGTGACGTCGCAGGTGGGCGCCGGCACCACCTTTACGATCACCCTCCCGTTGGCCCCGCCGGACGGACCCGAGTGACCGCGCGGCACCGGGTGCTGCTCGCCACTGCGGCACTGATCCTCGCATCGATCATCCAACTCGCCCTCACGGCATCGGTCGCCCGCAACCGCGAGGCGGCGTTTGTTGAACTCAAGGCCGCCAACACCCGCACGGCGCTGGTCGCTGAAGTCAGCCGTCTCGTGACGGCAATGCAGGCCGCCCAGCGCGGCTACCTCCTGACCGGCGCGAGCGAATTCAAGCAGAACTACCAGGCGGCACACGTCACACTGCACGAACGCATTGAACAACTGGATGCCCGCGCGATTGATGCGGCCGTCGAGGACTGGGACCGCAACGTCTCGGCTCCGTTGTTCGCGAAGGTGGAAGCTGAGGGCCCCGGGGGGTCCGACTTAAGCGACGTTATCCTCCGCGAAGGCCTGCCTCGACTGAAGGCCATTGAGGCCACGGTTGAGAGCTTCACGGCGACACAAGACGCCGCTACTTCGGAAATTGTGGACCGCGCCCTCGGATCGATCGAGCGCGGCATGCTCATCCTGCTGGCACTCCCGTTTGTGTCGGTGGGCATCCTGATCTTTCTGGCCAGCTACCTCTATCGCCAGGTGCTGCGACCCATTCGTCACTTCACCGAAGCGTCGGCGCGAATCTCCGCCGGCGACTACGCGATGCCGGTCCCGATCAACTCAAGCGAAGACGAGTTGGCGAAGTTCGGGCGTGCCTTTGATGCCATGCGCCGCGATGTGGCCGTCCGCGAGGAGGCCCTGCAGTCTGAACGTGAGCGACTCGGGCTGGTCGTCGACTCTGCGCCGGTCGCACTAGTTCTGTATGACGGCAACGGCCGTGTCTTCCTGCAGAACGCGTTGGCGGACCGCTTGTTCGGACCGAACGCGGCGCCTCCTGCGCAGGCGGAGCGTTTTGGTGGTCAACCCCTCGACCCGACGCAGTGGCCCCCCCTGCGCGCGCTGGCCGGTGAGAGTGTGTCGGGCGACGAGGTCATCTTCTCAACACCGGACGGGCAACGGGTGCCGGTAATCGCCAGCGCCGTGCCTCTGCGCGATCCGGCCGGACATCTGACAGGCGCCGTCGCCGCATTCCAGGACGTCAGTCAGCGATTTGAACTCGACCGGGTCAAGGATGACTTCGTCTCGGTCGTCAGTCATGAACTGCGCACGCCCATGACATCGCTGCGAGGGTCCCTGCAGCTGGCCCTTGATCCCGGCACAGACGCGGACGAACGCACCGCGCTGCTGCGGATTGCCCTGGCGAACACCGACCGCCTCGTCCGCATGGTCAACGACGTGCTCGACGTGGCGAAGATCAAAGCCGGAAAGCTGACGTTGCAGCGCACGCCGGCGACACTTGAACCGGTGCTCACCGCCGCCATCGACAGCGTGCGCGGTCTTGCGAGTCAGGCCGGGGTGCGGCTTGAACTGGCCACCGATCCGGACCTGCCGCCCCTCCCGATCGACAGTGATCGCATCATTCGCGCGATCGTGAACCTGCTGTCGAACGCCATCAAGTTCTCACCAACCGGGGGAGTCGTCCACATCCGCGCCGCGGCGACGCCAGACACCATTGACGTGTCCGTCACCGACCAGGGCCCTGGGATTCCAGCTGAGAAGCTTCCGCTGCTGTTCGAGCGTTTCCAGCAACTGGAGAACATCGACATCCGACGCAACCAGGGCACCGGCCTCGGCCTGGCCATCACCAAGGGCATTGTGCTGGCCCACGGCGGACGGATCGACGTGCACTCAGTGCTGGGCGACACCACGCGGTTCACAATCATCCTGCCCCGTGTGGCTCCCGCAGAGGTCGACGCACACCTGACGCCTGGCCAGATTATCGGGCACGAATAAACAGTTCCGGTGAAATTACTGGGGATTGTTGCGGGTGCCGTACGGCACGCATCTTGATTACACCACCGCGAAGCTGCCCGGCATCACATGGGGTGTGTCCTATCGTAACGACAGGCAGGCGCTGGCATCGCAATCACCCCATGGCACGTGGGCTGATGTCCGGGCGGCTTCTTTAAGAATCAGACCACGGGTGGCAGGGAGAACTTCAGCACCACCACCGTGGTGTCGTCGTTCGGTGCAAACCCTGCACGGTGCGCATCCACGGCTTCCACAATCGAGTGCACGATTTCCTTCGCCGTCAGATGGCGTGTGCGCGACACGACCTCGCAGAGACGCGTCGTGCCGAATTCCTCGCTCCGCCGATTCATCGCTTCGCTGACGCCGTCCGAGCAGAAGACCCAGACGTCCTCTGACGCCAGCGGGAATGACACCTCGTCGTACGACATCCCCGGGAACGATCCCAGGGGCACACCGCGGGCATCCACCAACGCGCACGTGTCGCCGGTGGCGCGAACCGGGTACGGCACCCCTGAGTTCGACAGGGTGACCGTGCGGCGCTTGAGATCGAAGATGGAATAACAGAGCGTGCAGTAGTACTCCTCGAGCTGGCGCTCGTGGAGGATCGTGTTGATCGACATCAACACGGCCGCAGGCGACGACCGTTCGGGGACGTAGCGACGCCGGAAGGTGCGACCTCGCACCAACTCTCCGGCGAACACGCTGTAGAGGGCCGCCGGCACACCCTTGCCGGAGACGTCGCCCAGCGCGACGATCAACGTGTTCGACTCGGGCACGAGGTAGTCGTAGAAGTCACCACCCAGTTCGCGAGCGGCTGAAAAAGACGCGGCCGCGTCCACGCCCTTGAGGCGCTTGGGCAATTTGGTTGGCAGCAGCGCCGCCTGCACCCGGCGTGCAAACTTGAGTTCCTTGTCCAGGCGCGCTTCGGTGGTGGTGACTTCCTTGTAGAGGCGCGCATTTTCGATCGCGACCGCCGCCTGACTCGCCAGGAGGGTGAGAATTTCCACGTCACGCTTGGAGAACGCGTCAAGTTCCGGACTCTCCAGGTCGAACACGCCGACGCACCGATCCTTGAGCAGCATCGGCACCGCGAGTTCCGAGCGCACGTCCTCGACCACCTTGATGTAGCGCGGGTCCTTGGAGACATCAGGCACCAGCAACGGCTCCCGGTGCAACGCCGCGTAGCCCACGATGCCCTGCCCCATAGGGACTTTGGGCAACTCCACGCGATCGCCGAAATGCACCGCGACTTTGATCTCGAGCTCCTGCGTATCGTCGTTGAGCAACAGGATGCCGAAGGTCCGGTAGTCCACGACCCGGCGCGCCAACTGGGCAATACGCGCCAGCAGCTCGTCCAGGTCCATGAGTGCGGCCACGTCCCGCCCGATCTCGGCGAGCGTTTCAAACGCCTCCGCATCCAGCCGCTGCTGCTCAAACAACCGCGCGTTCACCAGCGCCAGCGCCACGTGCGCGCCGAACTGCCGCAGAATCGCGGCATCCCGCTCGGAGTACATGTCGCGGGCACGGCTGAGCACGTTCAGGGCGCCGATGGGCTTGTTCTTGTGCACCAGGGGCACGGCCAGCGTCGAGGACATCCCGCTGACCACCTCGACGTAATTGGGCTCTAACGATATGTCGCCCACCACAACGGCTTCCTGATGGGTGATCACGTGACCGACGATGCCGTCGGTGATTTTGGGGTGGTAGTGGGTCGTGTCCGGGTAACCGACCGCGTACGCGATCCGGAGCTCCCCGCGTTTTTCGTCCACCAGATACACCGCAAACGCATCAAACGGGATGAGGCGGCCGATGAGCTCTGGAATCTTCTGGAGGAGCTCGTCGAGCTCGATGACGGAGGCCACCTGGCGGCCCAGATCAAACAGGGTCAGCAGGATGTCGCGTTCGTGGGACCCGACCGAGAGATGGCTGGAGGAACGTTCGATCAAGTCGGAACCCATTATACTTGGTTCGCTCTGCAATGACTGACCTGACGCTGCCCCTCGACTACGCCGCCATTGAGCGGATTCTCCCCCATCGGTATCCCTTCCTGCTGGTGGACCGGATCGTTGAATTTGAGCCGGACGTACGGATCGTGGGCATCAAGAACATTTCGCAGAACGAAGCCTCGTTGTCCAACACGCCGGGCGAACGCCCTGCGCTGCCGCCTACCCTGCTGACGGAAGCCGTCGCTCAGGTGGGCGCCATCATGATTCTCTCGAAGCCGGAGAATCTGGACAAACTGATCTTCTTCATGGGGATCGATCGCGTCCGATACCGGCGACCGGTCCATCCTGGCGACGTGGTCCGCATCGAAGCGGTAGTCAAACGGCTCCGAAGCCGGATGGGTGTGTTGAGCGGCACCGCCACCGTCAACGGCGAACGTGTGCTGAACGGCACGATGACGTTCGCGCTCGGGCCTCGCTGACACCGCGGCGGCCCTGAAGGGCCGCCCTACGAATTACCTGATCACCCGCACCATCGTGACGCCGTCCAGGCGTCGCAATTGATCCGCCACCGCGTCGGGCAGTCGCTCCGCCGTGTCCAGCACCGCATACGTCAGGTTGTTCCTCGACGCGATCGTGGACGCACTCACGCTGATTCTGGCCGCGTCGAGCGCCGCGGCCACCGCGGCTGCCGTGGGCGTGCCGGCACCCGCACAAATCGTCCGATGCGCAAACGTGCTTGCACCAACCACCGTCGGGAAGTTCACCGAGTTGCGCACGTCTCCGCGTTCGAGAAAATCGCGCACCTGGTCCGCCACCATCACGGCGCAGTTGTCCTCGGCTTCCTCCGTGGAGGCTCCCAGATGCGGCAACGTCACACACTTCGGATGGCGCGCGGTGGCTGCCGTCGGAAAATCACTGACATAGGCGCGCAGCAAACCGGCGTCGAGTGCGGCGACCACCGACGGTTCATCCACAATGCCCTCCCGGGCGAAGTTCACCAGCACGGCGCCAGGCTTCATGCTCTGCAGGCGCTCAGCGTTGATAAAACCCCGGGTGGCCGGCACCAACGGCACGTGCACGGTCACGTAGTCGGCCACGGCAAACAACGCATCCGCCGACGTCTCGCGGACCACGCGCCCATCCAGGGGCCACGGCGAATCCGCCGGAAGCGCCGGATCAAAACCGACGACATGCATGCCAAGCGCCACGCCAGCATTGGCCACGCGCGCACCGATGGCACCCAGACCAAACACCGCAAGCGTCCGTCCAGAGAGTTCGATACCGGCGAAGGCTTTCTTGCCCGCCTCAACCGCCTTGTGCAACGTCGCGTCGTCTCCCTCAAGACCGCGCGCGAACAACCAGCCTGGACCGATCGAACGCGACGCCATGATGAGCCCGGCAATCACCAGTTCCTTCACCGCGTTGGCATTCGCGCCAGGCGCGTTGAACACAGGAACACCGCGCGTGGTCATTGCGGCGACAGGGATGTTGTTGGTGCCGCTGCCGGCGCGGCCGATCGCCTTGACGCTGTCGGCGATCGTGACGGCATTGAGGTCCGCCGACCGCACAAGAATCGCGTCAGGATCAGCGAGTGTTGAGCCAGTCTCGTAGCGCGCAGCATCGAGTCGCGCAAGGCCGACGGGCGAGATGTTGTTGAGGGTGAGGATGCGGAAACGCTGGGCGCTCATGCGCCCATAAGAATACTCCTCAACGCGAGCGCACAACCACAATGCCCACGACGATGATTCCAGCCGCCACCACCATGGAGAGCCGGAACGGCTCGCCCAGCAGGAGTGTGCCGAGTGCGACGGCGATCACGGGATTGACGTAGGTGTAGAGCGAGACGGTGGTGATCGGCAGGTGCCGCAACGCATAGGAATAGGCGGCAAACGCGATGAGCGAACCGGCGACGACGAGATACAGCAGGGCGGACGTCGTGCGTGGGTTAAAACTGATCGCGGACCACTCGCCGGACACCGTGCCGACGATCGTCATGAAGAGACCGCCAAAGAACATCTGCACTGCCGCGATCGCCAGCACGTTGCGGGACATCGCATGCCGCTTTGTGTAGGACGACGCGACGGCCCACCCGGCGCAGGCGATCTGCAGGGAGAGAATGCCCAGGAGCACCATGCGGCCGTCTGCGCCGGCGAGTGTGATGTCCGGCCAGACCAGCAGGACAATTCCGCCGAAGCCAATCGAGAGGCCGAGGATCTTGCGAGCCGAGAACTTTTCTCCGCCGGGGAGCATCGCGTCAATGGCCACCATCCAGAACGGCGAGGTCGCGATCACAACGGCGGTGATCCCGCTGGCCAGATATTGTTCGGCCCAGTTCACGCCGCCATTGCCGAGTCCGATCATGAGGAACCCGAGCCACGCGAGGCTCCCCCACTCGGCGAGCGGCGGCAACTTTTCACCACGAGCCACGAGAATGCCGCCGAGCACCGTGCCGGCGATGAGATACCGGATGCCGCCCATCAGAAATGGCGGAATGGTCTCGAGCGCCACCTTGATGGCGAGATAAGTTGTGCCCCAGATCACACAGACCGCGATGAACGCGATCCACGCGTTGCGGCGAACGACGGGAGTCATGCGGGTCCGGCGATCTCAGCCGGCTCCAATGGCAGGTGGGTGGTGTCCTTGTGGGTGCCAAGCACAATGGTCGTCCGCGTTGAACGAACGCCTTTGACGCGACCGATCCCGGTCTTCAGCAGTTCTCCAAGATGCTCGGTGTCACGCGCGCGGATCTTGATGAGGAAGCAGTCTTCGCCCGCCACGTGATGCACTTCGAGCACGCCGGGGACGCGGGCCAGCGCATCCCCCACCTGATCCTCTTCCCCGCCGACTTCAGTGGTGCGGACCGACACGAACGCGAGCAGCGGACACCCCGCGCTATGCGGGTTCACCAGTGCCGTGTAGCCACGGATGATGTGTCTGGACTCGAGCTTCCGAAGACGCTCCAACACGGCAGACGGCGCCAGACCAACGGCCTTCGCAATATCCACTTGGGACACGCGACCGTTCTCCTGGAGCATGGTCAAAATTTTGACGTCGATGGGGTCTTTGAGGTCAGACACAGGCGTATTGTTCCATAAATACGCCTTACTAGAAAACTTTATTCTGCTGTATTGTCAAAACGTCGAAATTGATACTGACCTAAGGCTACCCAAGGAGCAGACGGACTTCAGTCCGTCTGTTACCGCCGGGCTGAAGCCCGGCGGCTCCGAAAGGGCCTCAGCGCTGGCTATGGCTTGTAGAGGACCCGCTCGAGGCGGCGGTGGTAGGCCGTAAAGGGACCGTCGGTATCGTCGGCGTCGATGTGTTTGCGCACCTGATGGATC
>CAZLJG010000035.1:0-17371 GCA_964559545.1 uncultured Solibacteraceae bacterium
TGCGCACGATCGAGCAGACGCACGGGCGCGACGCCGAGGATGCGGAGGTCTGGATTGGCGCGCATGCGGACCTTTTCGATGGTCTCGAGCAGGTCGTCGGTGCCCTCAAGCGCGAAGTAGGACGACTGAATCGGAATCAGCAGGTGCGTGGAGGCCACCAGCGCATTCACCGTCAGCAGCCCGAGCGCCGGCGGGCAGTCGATTACGACGACATCAAAGTCGCTCATGACGCCGGAGAGCTTGTCCTTCAGCTTGAAGTGAGAGTCGAGCTCCCCGACCAACTTGCCTTCCAGCTTGGCCAGCGCAATTCGTGACGGCGCCACCCAGAGGTTCGGTTGAGACGACGTCTTGATGATGTCGGTGAACGAGATGTTCTTGTCCGTGATCGCATCGTAGACCGACTGCTCAACAGTGGCCATGTCCACGTAGGACATGGTGCTGTTCGCCTGGGGATCGAGGTCAATGAGCAGCGTGCGACGGCCGCGAAGAGCAAATGCTGCGGCAAGATTGATGGCGGTTGTCGTCTTTCCGACACCACCTTTTTGATTGGCGATGGAAATGATCATCGGCTGCAGGGATTCTACACCCACTACATCTTGTAGCCGAGATCGTCTGGGTCGAGACTCTCCAGCCAGCGCTGCAACCGCTCCTGATCGACCTGCTGAGGCGCCACATCGGCGCCGCGCGCGTGCTCAAACACGCTGACATTGACGAAGATGGGCACCTTCGTGCGCAGCGACAACGCGAGCGCGTCACTGGGGCGGGCGTCAACGAGGAGGCGTTCGCCGTCCCGTTCAATCTCGAGGTAGGCGTAGAACGTGCTCTCCTTGAGGTCGTGGATGATCACCCGGGTCAGCCGTCCTCCGAGCTCTGCCATGACGTGGCGCAGAAGGTCGTGCGTCATCGGTCGTGGCGTCGAGACGTTCTCCACCTGGAGCGCGATCGCGTTGGCCTCAACCGGGCCCACCCAGATCGGCAGGACCCGCTCGTTGGTCTCGTCGCGCAGAATGATGATGGGCAGGTTGGTCAGGGGATCCACCATCAGTCCCTTGATGGCCATTTCAATGAGCACGAGTGGCCTCCACCATTTCTCCCCGCACGCTGTTTGGGGCGGCCTCCGTGAGACGAACCGTCACGAGGTGGCCCACCAGGCTCGACGGCCCCGGGAAGTTCACCGTCACCCACCCGCTGGTCTTCCCCGCCAGTTCCGACTCGCGGCGGCGGGAGGTCCCTTCGACCAGCACCTCAACCTCCTGGCCGATCATCGACTCGAACAGCGACCGCTGCATCTCCCCCTGCAACCGCTGAAGCTCCATGATTCGGCTCGTCTTGACCGACTCCTGCACATCATCGGCCATACGTTTGTCGGCGAGCGTGTTCGGGCGTGGCGAGTACTTGAACGAGTAGATGAACGAAAAACCCACGCTGCGGACAATATCGAGCGTCGCCTCGAAGTCCTCGGCCGTCTCCCCTGGGAATCCAACAATCACGTCTGTGGAGATCGAGATGTCAGGCATCGCGGCGCGAAGCCGCGCGACAAGGGCGAGGTAGTCTTCGCGGGTGTACCGGCGACGCATCTCTTTGAGCACCCGGTTGGACCCCGACTGTATGGGAAGGTGGAAGTGCCGGCAGATGTTCGGCGTCGTCTGCATGACCTCAATCAACCGTTCCGACGCGTGACGCGGATGTGGACTCGCGAAGCGGATGCGCCGGATGCCCTCGATGCGGCTGACTCGACAAAGGAGTTCCGGGAAGTCGCACCCGGGGTCGTCTGGCGCCTGGTAGTGGTTCACGATCTGTCCGAGGAGTTGGATTTCCACCCGTCCTGAATCCGCGGCGCGCTGCGCTTCAGCAAGAATGTCGGCGACCGGCCGCATACGTTCGTGCCCGCGGGTGTACGGCACCACACAGAACGAACAGAACTCATTGCAGCCCTCGATGATCGTGACCCAGGCTCGGGTGGGATCCGAGGCCTTCGCCACACCGAGGGGAAACGAGACATCCTCGTAGGGATTGATATCCACCCGTGGCGCCTGGCGCTCGCGAGCATCCGTCAGAAGCGCCGGCAACTGCCGAATCGCCTGTGTGCCGACGACGACGTCGATGGCGAGGTTGCGCTTGAGTAATGCGTCGCCCTCCTGCTGGGCCACACAGCCAGTCACCGCGATTTGGGGCTGCCGGCCTCTGGCGGCGGCGTCCTGGCGAATCTCCCCGAGGCGCGAGTAGAGCTTCTCTTCCGCGCGTTCACGCACGGAGCAGGTATTAAGCACCATCAGGTCGGCGTCGGCCTCCGATCCGGCGGGCTCGTACCCTTCCGACTCGAGCAGGCCCGAGATGCGTTCGCCGTCGTGGAAGTTCATCTGACAGCCGAACGTTTCAACGAGATACTTACGCGCCACGCTTCCCTTTCGCTTTCGGTCCGGATGACCTTTCGCTTTCGCCTTTTGCTCTGCTTTCGCTTTCGCTCCTGGCCTGGAGGAGCTCCCTGGCGGACGCCAGGACCTGAGCCGAGACGTGATCGCCCGCAATCATGCGCGCGAGTTCGACCTCCCGCTCCTCCGCTTTCAGCCGGGTGACAGACGTAATCGTCCGACCGCCCTTGACCTGCTTGGCGATGTGCAGGTGGTGGTCGCCGCGCGCCGCTATCTGCGGCAGGTGCGTAATGCACACCACCTGGAACCGCCGGCCAAGCTCCTGGAGCTTTGCGCCAACCGCGTCGGCGGCTGCCCCACCGATCCCCGCGTCCACTTCGTCAAACACGAGCGTTCGACCTTCCTCATCGGGGGTCGCCAAGGTCTTGATGGCGAGCATGATCCTCGAGAGCTCGCCGCCGGATGCGATTCGGGCGAGTGGCCGAACATCCTCGCCGGGGTTCGGCGAGAGATAGAACTCGAGGGCGTCGCACCCGGCGGCGGACCAACGGCTGGAATCCTGAGGAAATGATTCCACCCGGATTTCGACTCTCGACTTGGGCATCGCCAATTCGGCAAGGGACTGCTCCAGTGCCTTGGCCAACTGCTGCCCCGCTGTCTTTCGTGCGGTTGACAGCCTCCCTGCTGCCGTCCGGAATCGACCAGCCGCTTCCTCGGCCTGCTGCTCCAGGAGCGCGGCCGTCTCGTCACTGGCTTTCAACGCATCGAGTTCGGCGCGCAACGCCCCGTGTTTCGCGACGACATCTTCAAGGGTCGGGCCGTGTTTCTGCTTCACCCGTTCAAGAGCGGCGAGCCGGTCCTCGACCTGCTGCAGCCGGTCGGGCGATGCATCAAGGTCGCGGGCGTAATCACGCAGCATGAAGGCCAGGTCTTCGAGCCGGGAACGCAGTTCGTCGCGCTGCTCCAGATACGGAACAAAGCGGGCATCCAGGGCCGCGAGGTCCGCGAGCCGCTTCCAGACCCCACTCAGCGCGGACAAGGCGGCCGACTCTCCTTCATACAGCAGCCCAAAGGCCTCGGTGGTCAGACGCGTGAGTCGATCCGCGTTCCCAAGCACCTGACGTTCGGCCAGGAGCGCCTCGTCTTCACCCGACTTCGGTGAAAGGCGATCGAGATCCTGCAACTGAAAGGTCACCCACTCGATGCGGGCCGCCTTTTCTTTCGCGCTCAACCGCGTGCGCTCCAGGGCACTCGCGGCGGCGCGCCATGTCTCATAGGCGACAGCCACCGCGTCAACCAGTGCGGGATGATCCGCGTACGCATCCACCAGGCCGGCGTGTTCAGCCGGGTCCAGCAGTGACTGATGTTCGTGTTGCCCATGCAGGTCCACGAGTCCGCGACCGAAATCCCGTAAGGCCGTGGTGGTGGCCAGCGCGTCATCAAGGAAGGCGCGACTCCGGCCCTGCGCGGAGATTTCACGACGGACAAGACGCTCATGGCCCTGATGATCGAAGATGGCTTGAATGGTGGCGGTGTCTTCGCCGGTGCGGACCAAATCCGCGCTCGCGCGACCACCGGTCAGCAGATCGATGGCTTCCACGAGCATCGATTTGCCGGCGCCGGTTTCTCCGGTGAGGACGGTCAGGCCAGGTGCCAGTTCAATCTCGAGGTGATCGATCACCGCGAGGTTGCGAATGGCGAGGAAACGCAACATGCCGCATCGTAGCAAACCTTTGACTCACTCCACCCTGCGTGGTACCTTCTTCGACATCGCGCTGTCCCAGCGGCGCACTTTCCGTATCGAACGACGGAGGTCTTGTTGCGCACGCTTGGCACATTGATCCTGGCCTTTCAGGTCCAGGATCCCGCTGGGGATCTGGCTACGGCTCCCCCTTCTGCATCCAGCACCGACTTGGTGTCGCTCATCGCCGACGCGTCGCCGTTGGCGTGGTTTGTCCTGCTCGTCCTTCTGCTCTTCTCTGCAATCTCCTGGGGCATCATCGTCCACAAGCAGATGCAGTTCAGGAAGGCGCAACGGCAGACGGCGACCTTCCTCGACATCTTCCGCAAGAGCAGCAAGTTCTCGGAAGTGCAGTCGGTGTGTGCGAGTCTGCCGGCGAGTCCGCTGGTCGGACTCTTCCAGGCCGGGTATGCCGAGCTGAACGCACAGCTGCGCGCGGCTGGCGAAGGTTCGAGGCCGATGCTCAAGAGTCTCGACGGCCTTGACCGCGCCCTGCTGCGCGCCACGACCGTTGAACTGAGCCGGCTGGAGTCGCGCATCGGCTTTCTTGCGACGACCGCCTCGATCACGCCGTATATCGGTCTCTTCGGCACGGTCGTCGGCATCATGGCGTCGTTTCAGGGGATCGGCGAGACGGGCTCCTCAAGTCTCGCGGTGGTGGCGCCGGGTATTGCCGAGGCGCTCATCGCCACTGCAGCCGGTTTGTTCGCCGCGATTCCGGCGGTCTACTACTACAACGACCTGACCGGCCAGGTGAAACACTTCGCCGGCGGGATGGACGACTTCTCGCTCGAGTTCCTCAACATCGCCGAGCGGAACTTCACGTAACCACCGGAGGACACGATGCCGAAGGTGGAACAGGTCTCACACAACTCGGGCCGGGGACGACGGGGGCGCGGGCAGCGCGTGTCGACGTCGCTTGCCGAAATCAACGTCGTGCCGTTGGTGGACGTCATGCTCGTGCTCCTCATCATCTTCATGGTGAGCGCGCCGATGATGCAGCAAGGCTTTGGCGTGCAGCTCGCGCAGTCTCGACGCGCGCAGCCGGTGACCGCCGAACCCATCAATGTGTCGATCCCGCTCAGTTTTGCGAAGGACCAGTACGTACGCGTGAACGGAGAACGGGTGCGGCTCAACCTCCTGGCTGAGCGTATCCGGCTGGAACTGCAGGGCCGGGCGTCGCAGGACGTGTATCTCGGCGCAGACGGCCAATTGCGCCACCAGGCCGTCATTCAAGTTATGGACGAGTTGAAGGCCGGGGGCGTCAGGAACGTGATGGAAGTGCTGGCGCCGCCGGATGGGAGGCGCCGGTAGTGCGGGCGGATGTCAGCGACATCCTCGCGGCGCGCACGCCCGATGACCGCGGACTCTCGCGGCTGGTGGGCTGGTCGGTCGGCGCCCATCTCGCGGGACTCGCGATTGCGTTGTTTCTCCCCTCAGGATGGCTTGGCGCCCAACCCGACAAGGTCGAGGTGATGGTGATCAGCCTCGGTGGGTCTGTCGGCGAACGTTCCACAGGCAGCACACCGATCGCGGGCAAGCAGATTGATGAGGCCGTCGAACGGCCGCGACCGGAACCGCCGAAACCACCGGCCGCCACCAAACCCGACGAGATGCCTCCCCCGCCGACGACTCCGGTGACGGCCAAGCCGACGCCTCCGACGCCGAAGACGACGGCCCCGCCTGCGGCGACGACGAAGCCCCCGGTGACCGGCGCCCAGGTGCAGGCCGGCAGCGCGGCGGCCGATACAGGGGCACAGGGCAGAGCTGACGGATTGACGTTTGGCGGAGGGGCTGGCGGCGGCGACGCCGTTGATTTGAATGCGTTCGATCCGGAATGGGTGGCGAAGTTCAAGAGTGCAATCACCCGCGTGTGGGATCGCCTGCAACCTGATGCCGGCTACGTCGTCATCCGATTCGGGATTCGCCGGGACGGGTCGTTGAGCGCCACGGTGCCGGTCACCGTGATCGAAAGCAGCCGGCACTTCCTGCTGGAGCAGACCTCCCGCCGGACGTTGATTAATGCGCGCCTGCCGCCCCTCCCCGCAAGTTATGAGGGCACGGAACTGATCGTGCGACTGAGATTTGACTATGAGAAGAGGTAATGGAATGACCGTGCATCACCGCGTCGTGCTCTCCGCCGTCTGCGGCCTCGCACTGCTCATGCCCGCGCTGCCGATGGGCGCGCCGGACATGTATGCGATCGCCACGACGCCGCTCGACCAACAGCGCGAAGTGGCGATCAGCGTTCGAGGGGAAGGCGGCCGCGCGCCGCGCCTTGGCTTTGCCGAGTTTGTCATCACCGGAACAGACGCTGACATCCGCACGGCGGCGGGCACCGTCTCGCAGGTGCTGTATGACGACCTGGAGTTTGAACGCGAGTTCTCGATGATCGCGCGGACGGCCTCCTCGAAAATCCCCGCGACATCAGCCGAGGCACTCCCCTACGACACGTGGAATGAAGTCGGCGCGGACCTGGTGCTGGTCGGCAGCGCCTCCCGAACGGACGCGACACTGACGGTCGAGGTGCGCATCATGAACGTCGAACGCAAAGCGAGTGTGTTCGGCAAGCGCTACGCCTGCACGATGCGCGACCCGCGCTACTGCGCACACACAATTGCCGACGAGGTGCACAAGGAACTTTTCCAGCTCGACGGCGTCGCGCGCACGAAACTCGCCTTTGCATCCGACCGTGATGGCGAACGTCTCGGAGGCACGATTGAAGAACGATCGATCAAGGAGATCTACATTTCCGATTACGACGGCGGTCGGCAATTGCGACTGACCCCGCACCGGTCGCTGAACATCGCGCCCAGCTGGTCTCCCGACAACCGTTTCCTCGCGTACACCTCGTACACCTCGGGGTTTCCGGATATCGTGCTGCACTCCATTTACGAGGCGCGCGCGGCGACGCGGCCGGCCAGGGGCACGCCAAACGCGCAGAACTACCTGCCGTCGTTCTCGCCTGATGGCACGCGCATCGCGTTTGCGTCGAGCCGCACCGGCAACTTCGAGATTTATACGATGCGAATCGACGGCAGTGACCTGCGTCAGCTCACGTCGCATCCTGGCATCGACAACGCCCCCACGTGGTCGCCGAACAGCCAGCAGATCGCCTTCACGTCCGAACGATCCGGACAGAGCCATCTCTACATCATGAGCGCGGATGGTGGACCGGTGACGAGACTGCCGACCGGTGGCGGCAAGGTCGATCGGCCGACGTGGTCCCCGGCGCCGTTCAACTACGTGGCCTACTCCGCGGAAGTCCCCGGCGGCAACCAGATCAGAATGATCGAGCTGGGTACCAACAAGATCACCTCACTCACCGATGCCTTTCAGGGCAACAACGAAAGTCCGTCGGTCGCCCCGAATGGCCGCCACATCGCCTTTGTCACCACGCAGTGGGGCAAGGAGCACATCGTCATCATCGGTCGCGACGGCAAACTGGAACGCCGCGTGACCACCGCTGGCAATAACAAGTATCCGAGTTGGTCACACCGCTAACCCATATGTTGCACTCACACCGCTCCACCGTTCGCGTCATCCTCACGGGCCTCACCCTGGCCGCGTCCCTGTCGCTCGCCGCCTGCGGCGGCAAGCAAGCCCCCGTCGCCGTCACGCCCGGACCTCCGGGGCCGCAGGCCTTCCCGGGCCAGCAGACCACCACACCCAATCGCCCGCCGAATCCGCCGGCCCCGGTGCCAGAGCCGCCGCCCATCGTGCTTGAGGCGCCCGTCGTGGCGTCCGATCCGCTGGCTGGACTCGACACCGATGAGATCAATCGGCAGAGTCCCCTGGCCCCGGTGTTTTTTGCCCTCGACTCCGACACCGTTGATGCCGAAGGTCAGCGCGTGCTGGCTGCCAATGCGGCGGTCTTGAAGCAGTATCCGACCTGGGCCATCACCATCGAAGGCCACAGTGACGAACGCGGCACGGCGGAATACAACCTTGCCCTGGGCGAACGGCGCGCTCTGGCGGTCAAGACGTATCTGCTCTCGCTGGGCATTGCGGCCGATCGGATCCGCACGGTCAGCTACGGCAAGGAATTTCCCTTTGATCCGGGCCACGATGAGGCCGCGTGGGCCAAGAACCGGCGTGGTCATTTTGTGGTGACCGGGAAGTAACATAGAGCCATGGCCCGTCTCCTGTTGATCCTTGTCCTGCTGGCACTCCCCGCGACCGCGGCGGCGCAGAACCGCGAACACCAGCAGATCTTCGCCGACCTCCGGATGCTGCACGAGCAGACGCAGCTGCTCCGCGTCGCCATTGCAGAACTCGCGCAGTCGCTCAAAGCGGTTAATACCCGCGTGGACGAGCAGGCCAATCTCACCCGGAAGTTGTTCGCCGACCAGGGCGTGCAGATTGGCAGCCTGACGGAGAACGCGCGCATTCTGCGCGAAAAGATGGACGCGACCAACGTGAGCCTCTCCAAGGACGCACACGAGATGGAGACGATCCGCCAGGAACTGGCCACGCAGCGCACGCTGTTGACCCAGATCATCACCATGCTCACGCCGGTCCCCGCCCCGGTGGACCCGAACAACCCGACGGCGACCGGTGCCGGCGGCGCGACTGGTGCGACGCCTCCCATCACGTCAGGCGCCACCCCGCCTCCCGTCCAGCTGCCTCCCCCGCCGCAGAATCCGCAGCGGGCGTTTGATACGGCGTTCGGCGACTACGCCACCGGCCAGTTCGACATGGCCATCGCCGGATTTCAGTACTACATCGAAACGTTCCCGACCTCTCCGGATGTGCCAAAAGCCCGTTACCATGTGGCTGAATCGCACTACGGGAAGGGCGCATACAAGGAAGCCGTGGCGGCATACGAACAAGTCCTGAAGCTGGACAAAGGCACCGACTGGGAGGCGCCGGCGCTCTACAAGCAGGGTCTGGCGTATGAGCAGCTCGGGCAGACCGAACGGGCCAAGGCGAACTGGGAACTGGTGCGCAAGTCCTTCCCGGACAGCAGCGCAGCGATGATGGCCGCGCAGAACCTCGCGCGCATCATCAAGAAGACGACGATTTCGAACTGACAAAGGACTCAGCAGACATGGGCAGTGTGAACAAGGCAATTCTGGTCGGCAACCTCGGGCGCGATGCCGAGATGCGATTCACGCAGGGCGGCACCGCCGTCGCCACGGTGAGCATCGCCACGACCGACGTCTTCAATGATCGCGACGGCCAGAAGCGTGAAGACACGCAGTGGCACCGCATCGTCATCTGGGGCAAAACGGCGGAGTCGATCCAGCCCTACCTGACGAAGGGCAAGCAGATCTACGTCGAAGGCAAGATCCAGACGCGTGAGTGGACGGACAAGGAAGGCAAGCAGGTCAAGACGACGGAAATTCGCGCGGACCGCGTCGTGTTGCTCGGAGGTCCCGGTGGCGGTGGAGGTGGCGGCGAACGTGCCCCACGGCCCCAGCGTGCGGCCTATGGCGCCCCATCGACCGGCGGTGGCGGCATGAGCCACGACTCCGACGACATGGGCCCGATCGACGCTCCGAACGACGACGACATTCCGTTTTAGGACTGTCGTCCGTACCGATCTTCGAGACGCACGACGTCGTCGAGATGATTGGTCGAGACTTCCATCACGTCGGAGTCTTCAATCGCCGTCATGCGGTGAATCGTCTTTGGGGTGACGTGGACGGATTGGCCTGGGGTCATCTCGCGACCGACCAGCGATCCGTTCACGTCAATTTCAAACAGAATTTTTCCTGACCACACGAAGATCGTCTCGTCCTTCATGTTGTGGTACTGCAGACTGAGTGCGTGGCCCTTGTTGATGTGGATCACCTTGCCCACATACAACGGCGTCTTCGCCCAATGCAGTTCGTAACCCCAGGGCTTCTCCACTCGAACTACCGGTTGTTCCATACGGCCGTCTGTCCTTCCTCTGTCATTGCGGCAGCCAGAGGCGCCAGCAACGCATGCACATCTTCCGCTGATCCTGCGACCAGCGCCTCACGGGCAATCCGCGCCACGTGGCGGGTGTCCACCGCCCGGAGCGCACGTTTGACCACGGGAATCGCCGCCGGCGTCATGCTGAACGCCCGGAAACCCAAGCCTACCAGCAGTGCGACCATCAACGGATCGGCGGCCATCTCGCCGCAGACCGAGAGGTCCTTGCCGCTGCGCCGTCCCGCCGACGCAATCATCCGGAGCAACCGCAGGACGCTTGGCTCGAGCGGTTCGTAGTGCCCTGACAAGCGCTCATCCGTGCGATCGATCGCCAGCGTGTATTGAATCAAATCATTGGTGCCCACGCTGAGGAAATCCACCTCTGCGGCAATGTACTCCGCCGTCAGGGCCGCGGCCGGCACCTCGATCATTGCGCCTATCGCAACTGTCGGCGCACCCGGCACCTCGCGCGCAATGTCTGCGATGAGCGCGCGTGCCTGCCGCGCCTCCGCCGCCGATGTGACAAACGGCAGCAGGATGCGCAGATGCCCGGCAGGCGCCGCCTGCAGTAACGCGCGAATCTGCCCACGGAATCGTTCGTCGTGGTGCAGTGCCGCCCGGATGCCGCGCAGGCCGAACCGATCCCGGTGACCCGTGCCACGCGCCGAGGACTCCCACCGCTCTTCCCCGGTGTCAAATGTCCGCACGGTCACCGGCCGCGGCGCCAGCGCCGCCAGGAGGCGACGATAGGTATCGGCCTGCGTCGCTTCGTCCACCGCGCCAGAGGCGGGCGCACGGTCCAGCAGGAACTCCGATCGATACAGCCCGATGCCTTCCGCGCCGACGTCAATCACGCGCGCCACTTCTTCGGCGATCTCGAGATTGGCATCCAGACGGATGCGCACGCCGTCCGCCGTCTCGGCCGGCACGCCCCGCAGTTCATCGAGCTTCTTGTGCGCAGCCTCGGCGACGCTCGCGCGTTGCCGCCATCGCGTCAGCGCATCAGCCCCTGGCTCGACCACCACTTCGCCCGTTGCGCCGTCCACCGCAACCGTCTGGCCTGGCGAGATGATCTGCGTCGCGCTACCGAGTCCCACGACGGCGGGGATGCCAAGCGAGCGCATCAGGATCACCGTGTGATGTGTGGGGCTGCCGACATCGCAGACCAACCCGCGGACCTTCGTCCAGTCGAGCTGCGCGGCAATCGACGGCGACAGTTCATCGGCGACGATGATGAGAGGGCCGTCGAGTTCACGGACAAAATCCACAAGCGGATCCCGTCCGGGTCGCAGGTTGCGTTGCAGGCGGCCGCCGACGTCGGCCAGGTCGCCGGCGCGTTCGCGGAGCCAGGCATCCCCTTCACGCGTGAAGACGTCGCGGAGTTCCCCCAACGCGCGATCCAGCGCCCAGTCGGCATTGATGCGTTCGGTGCGGATGAGCGCGTCCACGCGGGCGGTGAACATCGGGTCGTCGAGCATCAACAGCTGGGCCGCAAAAATTGCCGCCTGCGCCTGGCCCAACGTCCGTGAAACGCGGGTCGAGATTTCCTCGAGCTGTCGTCGTGTTTCAGCGCGAGCGGCCTTCAAGCGCTGGCGTTCGCGGTCGACACCGGACGCCGCCAGCCGATACCGCACCTGACCGGCATCCCGCACGGCCACGACTGCGCGCCCGATGGCCGTGCCGGCCGCGACGCCTCGACCGACCAACCGGAGGTTCCGGCTCACGGATCCTCGAAGCCTCGCGCCGCCAGGTCCACCAGCGCGTCCATCGCCTGCTGCTCATCGTCGCCGTCCGCGGTGATGTCGAGCACGGTCCCCCGCGCGGCCGCCAGCAGGAGCAACCCGAGGATGCTCTTGCCATCCACCGTCTGCGCGCCCCGTGTCACGCGAATCTTGCAGGTGAACTGACCGGCGCGATGCACAAAGCGCGCGGCGGCACGGGCATGCAGGCCCAACGCGTTCACCACCGTCACCGACTGTGTGATCACGGCTGGGTTCCGCCAGGGCGATCGGTGCGCAGCAGATCGGATGCGACTCGAATGGCCGCGCGCCCGTCTTCCCCGACCAGCCGCGCCAGAGACGTGAGGTCGTGTTCGTCGCGCACGCGCGCCAGTTTGATCAACATCGGCAGGTTCACGCCGGTCACGACGTCCACCTTGCCCGGTTCCAGAAATGACATCGCCAGATTGGACGGCGTGCCTCCGAACATGTCGGTGAGGAGCAACACGCCTCGCCCACCGTCCACGCGCGCAATGGCGCGTGTCATCGCATCGGTGGCCACCGCCACGTCGTCGTGCCAACCAATCGAGACGGCGGCAAACCGAGGCAGGTCGCCGACGATCGTCTCGGCCGCGTTCAACAGCTCCGTGGCCAACACGCCGTGCGTGACCACGACCACGCCAACCGCATGAGGGGTCAGTGTTTCAGGCATCGGCCGCATCCCTGTGTCTGACGCGCAGCTGCACGCCCTTCGTCCGCTTCAACAGACGCCCCAGCGCCTCGGCGATCGCGACACTGCGATGGCGTCCGCCGGTGCAGCCAATCGCCACCGTCAGATACGCCTTCCCTTCCGCAATGTACTGCGGCAACAGGAAACGCATCAGGTTGCTGGTCAGTGTAAGAAACCGCTTCGCCGCGGGCTCGCGCATGACGTAACGCGAGACTTTCGGGTCAAGGCCCGTCAATGGGCGAAGGTTCGCCACAAAGTGGGGGTTCTTCAGGAACCGCACGTCGAACACGAGGTCCGCATCCGTCGGCGCGCCGCGCTTGAACCCGAAACTCTGGACCGTCACTACCAGTTCGTGATCGGCGTCGCCCCCCAGCGCCAGAATTCGGCGCCGCAACTCATGCACACTGAGTTTCGACGTGTCGATCACGTGGTCGGCCAGCGCGCGCAGCGGGGCCATCTGACGACGCTCCTGCTTGACCGCTTCAACAGGCGACATGCGGCGCCCAAGAGGATGTGGCCGTCGCGATTCGCTGAAGCGCCGCACGAGAATGTCCTGGTCGGCTTCGAGGAACACCAGACTGGCCTGCAGATCACCGCGCCGTTTCAGCTTGCGATAGACGCCTGGAAGCCGCGAGAGATTGCGCCCCTCCCGCACGTCCACGACCACCGCCACCCGGTGTTTCGGATCTTCCTCGCGCACCGAGAGGTCGGCAAACGTGCCGATGAGCGCAATCGGCAGGTTGTCGATACAGAAGTACCCGAGGTCCTCAAGCGCGTGAATCGCCTGCGACTTTCCGGCCCCTGACAGCCCGGTCACCACCACAAACTGCGGTACCGCCTTCGCCCGACTTGCCATCAGTCCTCTCCCTCAAGCTCATCATCCAGCGCATCAGCCGCGAGCGCCAGTCGCTGTTCCAGCCGTGCGGCCAGCAACTGTGCGGCGTGGCGGCCTCGTGACCGCAGCAGGCTGTTGCGCGCGGCCACCTCGACCAGCATGGCCACGTTGCGCCCAGGCGCGACGGGCATCTTGACCATCGGAATCGTGACACCCATCACGGATTGGGTGTCGAGCGTCAGGCCGAGCCGATCGTATTCCCGACCGGTCTCCCATCGCTCCAACTGCACGATCAATTCGATCCGTTTGGACGAGCGGGTGGCGCTCACGCCGAAGAGATCGGTCACGTTGACCAGGCCCAACCCGCGGATTTCCACGTAGTGCCGCGTCATCTCCGGGCAGGTGCCGATGAGCACGGACTCGCCGCGCACCTTCACCTCGACGGGATCGTCCGCCACCAGCCGCTGCCCGCGACCGACCAGGTCGAGCGCGCACTCACTCTTGCCAATGCCGCTCTCGCCCGTAATCAACACGCCGAGCCCGAGGATATCGAGCAGTACCCCGTGCAGGATTTCGCGGGCCGCCATCCGATCCTCGAGGAAGGTCGTCAACCGCGCGATGGTGGTGGGCGTGTTGGCGCGGGTCCGCAGCACCGGCACGGAGGCGCGTTCCGCTTCGACCACCAACTCAGGCGGCGCGTCCAGGCCGAGCGTCAGCACGATGCACGGAAAGTCATGTCCGAGCAGGCGCCCCAGCACAGCACGGCGCGCTGACGTGTCCATCTGTTCAAGGAACCGCACCTCGCTCTCGCCAAACACCAGCACGCGACCGGCGCGCAGATATTCGTCGAACCCGGCGAGCGCGAGTCCGGTCTTCTGGATATACGGAAGTGTGATCTTGCGCTCAAGGCCCGCAGCGCCGGCCAGCAGGTCAAATTCCAGATCCGCGCCCGCCCCCCGCGCGCCAAGCAGCGCTGCTACGGGCACCGACGAGGACATTACAAAAAGACCTTCCGCTGGCTGGACGTGGGGATCTTCAGCTCTTCCCGGTATTTCGCGATGGTGCGCCGCGCGAGCACCAGTCCTTCACGCTGCAGCATCTGCATGATTTTGGAATCACTCAGGGGACGCTTCGTGTCTTCCGCCTCGATGATCTTGCGGATGCGCTGTTTGATGGTCACCGACGACACGTTCTCGCCGTACGAACTGCTGATGCCGCTGTGGAAAAAGAACTTCATCTCATACACACCCTGCGGCGTGTGCATGTATTTGTTGTTCACAACGCGCGACACCGTTGACTCGTGCATGCCGATGTCGTTGGCGACATCCCGCAAGACCAGCGGGCGGAGGTGTTCGATCCCAAGATCGAGGAACTCGCGCTGGAACGTGATGATGCTCGTCGCGACCTTGATGATCGTCTTCTGTCGCTGGTCCACCGACTTGAGCAGCCACAGCGCCGAGCGGAATTTGTCCTTCACGTAGGCGCGGGTTTCGTCGGACGTCTCGGTGCCCTTGTCCTTGTCGAGCAGGCGCCGGTAGACCGGACTGATGCGCAACTGCGGCAGGCCTTCTTCGTTCAGGACGGCCCGGTATCCATCCTCCGTCTTGATGATGTACACGTCGGGGATGACATAGTGCGAGTCGGCCGGCGTATATCGGGCGCCCGGCTTCGGATCGAGATGGCGAATCACCTCAAGGTGCGCCTTGATCTCCTCCTGCGACAGCCCCATCGCCTTCGCCAGTTCCGGCACGCGATGGTTCTGCAACAGCGGCAGATGATCCTGCACGAGCGTTTCCACCGCGGTGCCGCCAAGGCCATGCGCCCGCAGTTGCAGCAGCAGGCATTCCTGCGGATCGCGCGCGGCCACACCAATGGGATCAAACGACTGCACGTAGGTCAACGCGCGCTCAACCGCCGCCACGGGCCACGGGCCCAGCGCCGCAATCTCATCAATCGACGCCGCCAGATATCCGTCATCGTCCACGTTGCCGACGATGGCTTCGCCGATGTCGCGCGTGGTTTCGTCCGTGGTCTGCAGGTCGAGCTGCCACATCAGGTGGTCAGCGAGTGACCCCTTGCTGGACAGCGTGTTTTCGATCGGCGGGAGTTCACGGACTTCGACGGCCTGCTTCGGCCGATAGCCGTCATCGAGGTATTCCCCGAAGAAATATTCGTAGTCGGCGTCGTCCCAGGTGTCGCCCTTTTCCTCGGCCTTCTTGTCGGCCGCTTCGGCCTCGGCTTCCTGGGGCGTCTCTTGCACGGGGGTGTCGTCGATGACCTCTTCGAGCAGAGGATTCTCGACCATCTCCTGGGTCAGGAGTTCCGACAACTCCACGGTCGTCATGGGCAGAAGCTTGATGGCCTGCTGCAACGACGGCGTCAGGATCAGCTTCTGCGACAGCCGCGCGGAGAGTTTTTGTGAAAGTGCCATCAGCCGGGTACGTTCCTTGCAGTCCTAGTGTATTCGCGATTCGCCAGGATCAATCCAGTCGAAAATCTGCGCCCAGGTAAATTCGCTTGACGTCCTCGTCCGCAGCCAGGGCCTCGGGTGTCCCACTTCGGAAAATTGCGCCGTCGTGCACGATGTACGCCCGGTCCGTAATCTTCAGCGTCTCCCGCACGTTATGGTCGGTCACGAGCACCCCGATGCCCCGTGACTTGAGATGCACGACGATCTTCTGAATATCAGAGACGGCAATGGGATCAATGCCGGCGAACGGTTCATCAAGCAGAATGAACTTTGGCGAGTTCACCAGCGCGCGCGTGATTTCCGCGCGGCGCCGCTCGCCGCCTGACAAGGTGTAGGCCTTCGACTTGGCCAGCGAGGTCAGGCCCAGTTCGGAGAGCAGGCCCTTGAGCCGGGTGCGCCGTTCGTCGGCGGAGATCGGCAGCGTCTCCAGTATCGCCAGGATGTTCTGCTCCACCGTCAACCCGCGGAAGATGGATGGTTCCTGCGGGAGATACCCAATCCCCTTGCGCGACCGCGTATACATCGCGTCACGCGTGACATCCAGATCGTCGAGCAGCACCTTGCCCGCATCAGGCGCCACCAGACCGACCACCATGCTGAACGTCGTGGTCTTGCCGGCGCCGTTCGGGCCGAGCAGGCCCACGACCTCTCCAGACGTCACGTCAATGTGCACGTCCTTGACGACCGTCCGGCCGTTAAACGCTTTGGTAAGTCCTGTCGCACGCAGGGTCGCCACTACTTGATCACCTCAACACACTTGCCCGGAAGCATCGTTCCCACCGCTCCTCCCAGATTCACCACGCTGGCGGAGCCCGAGGTCCGCGAGAACCGCAAGTCCGTGCCCGTCGTCACGGTGCACTCCCCCGGCGGGCCATCCTGTTTGGGCGCGATGAACTTCGCCGGTGTGCCCTTGACCAGATACACATCCGTCGTCGCATCGTATGTCACGGTCTGACCGATCGCGTATCGCGATTCCAGCAGCGTCACGAGCACGGTTTTGCCCGCCGCCGCCACGGTCTCCATCGACGTCAACTTGCGATCGTCGGGATGGAGCGTCAGCGTCATGCGCTCGCCGGCCAACTTCTCGCCTGACGACGTGTCCATGGTGGCGGTGCCGCTGTAGACCGCCGTGCGCGCGCTGTCGGTATAGACCAGCTTGTCTGCGGAGACCCTGGTTGGCTTGGTGCTGGTCGCGGTCGCCCCGGGCGCGGCTGCCAGCATAAGCGTCGACCGCACACTGCCGGTCGCGGTGACATCCCCCTTCGCCTCGTCCATCGCGACACGGTCCGCGCCCAAGCGACTGTCTTCCTGCACGAGGAAGACCGCGCCCGAATACACGGCGGTGCCGGCGGTGCGGTCGTACTGCAATCGCTCTGACGTGCCGGTAAGCACCTTGCCGCGTTCAAACAGGCCGACACGTGCCCCGGGCTTCTTCGCGGATGCCGACGGCTTGAGTGTGGACTCGACGCGCTGCTGCCCACGGCCGCGCGCATCAAACGCGTCGGTCTTCAGATTGGCGTCAATCTCCGACGCGATGACGTCCATATCGGGACTGACCACCTTGGGGCGCGTCGCTCCCGCCGGGCTGCGCAGCTCGAGCGTCT
>CAZLJG010000036.1:0-17178 GCA_964559545.1 uncultured Solibacteraceae bacterium
GTCACCTTGAACACACCGCCTTTGCCCTGCACTTCGCTGAGCTTCTCTTCGTGTGTCGCGTCCGCCACGTCCTCGCCGAAGACGACGATGCGCGGATTGCGCGCCATTTCGTCCTTCATCGTGCGATTGATGGCGGCGACCATCGTGTCGGGTTTGCCTTCAGGCACCGCGGGCGAGTCGAACGCTGCGCTGGTCGGGTCCACGTCCGGCGAGTACACGTACCAGCCGGCGGTGTCCTTCCCGGGCTTGGCCGCCTTCACCGCGGCGTCTGAGGCCGCGAGCACTTCAGCGTCCACGTCCTTGGCGATGGCGGCGAGGTCCGACTCGGTGGCCAGGCCTTCGGCCTGCAGCCACGAAGCGAACTTCGTGATCGGATCCCGCGTGGCCTCGACGGCGCGTTCTGCCGGCGTCTTGTACAACTTCTCATCGTCCGACAACGAGTGCGAGTAGGGGCGGACGACCTTGGCGTGAATCAGGGCCGGGCCCTTGCGCGAGCGACAGTACGCGAGGGCTTCGGCCGCCGTGCGGTAGCTCTCGAGGAAGTCCGTGCCGTCGCAGCGCAGGACCTTGAGCCCGGGGAAGCCTTCCACGAGTTTCGACATGTCGCCGCCCGGGGTCTGCACCTCGACCGGAACGGAGATCGCGTAGCCGTTGTCCTCGATCATGAAGAGGACGGGCAGCTTGCTGACACAGGCCGCGTTGAGCGATTCCCAGAATTCGCCTTCGCTGACCGTGCCGTCGCCGAGTGACACGTACACGACTTCGTCGGATTCGAACTTCTGTTCGCGCTCGGGAATGTCGGTGAGTTGCTCGTACAAACGGCCCGCTTCGGCACAGCCGATCGCCTGCAGGCACTGGGTGCCCGTGGGGCTCGCCTGCGACACGATGTTGAGGGCCTTGTGACCCCAGTGCGACGGCATCTGCCGGCCGCCGCTGTTGGGGTCGTCTGCTGCGCCCACGCCGCTGAGGAACATCTCGAGCGGCGTCATGCCGATCGCGAGGCACAACGCGCGGTCGCGGTAATAGGGATAAAACCAGTCGTGCCCGGGCTTCATCTGCATGCCCGTGGCGGTCAGGATCGCCTCATGGCCGGCGCCGCTGATCTGGAAGAAGATCAGACTCTGATTCTTGAGCTGGATCTCCTTGTCGTCGATGCGACGTGACGTCAGCATCGTGCGGTACACCTTCAGGAGGTCCGTGCGCGTCAGGCCCTCGTAGGTAGCGTCGGCGGAGGCGGCAGTGTGCATCTCGGCCTTCAATTCTATACCGGCCGGAGAGGGCTGATTAATGGACGCGGCGGATGTAATCGGGCCGCGGGGGCCGCGGTGGAACTGAGGGGAATTTCGGCCGCGGCGTCTTCAAATACAGCCATCCGGCGCCCAGGCCCGCGAGGTGCGCCACATGGGCGATATTGCTGTTGCCGCCTGACGAAATGGCCATCGACAGCGAAATGGCACCCGTAATCAGCGCGAAGACGCGAGCCGGCAACGGCACGATCCCGAAAAAATAGACCGACCGATGGGGGAACACGATGGCCCACGCAAGCATCAACCCGTACCCGGCGCCGGACGCGCCAATCGTCACCGCCCAGTACGACGACTGTGCCCACGCGAACGGCAGCAACGAGACCACCACGGTCGCCACGCCGGCGGTGGTGCCGACGATCAGATAGTACTTGGCAAACGGCACCGTGCCCCATCGGCGTTCGAGGTCCACGCCGAACATCCAGACCCACAACATGTTGAAGAGGATGTGGAACACCTCGGTGTGGACGAATTGGTACGTGACGACCTGCCACACATAGGCACGCGTCACCACCAGCTCAGGAATCAGCCCCAGCCAGGAGACGAGGCTGCTCATGATCAGCAGCACGGCGTACACCCCGACGTTGATGTAGATGATCGCCTTGACCGCCGGCGTCAGCGGACCGGGGCCAATCGAATACGACATGGGGGGTGAGGGGAATCGGCTCACGAGGAGGATGCTACCAGACTCGCTATCGGCGCAGCCGGCCAAGGACCCGGCTCCACGCGTCCATGAATTCCTGCAGACGCAACGCCCACGCCGTCAGGGCGAGTACGATGAGCCCGGCGGCGATGGCGGCGGACACGCGCAGTACTTCAACGATTGTCTGTGGCCAGGTGGGCGGCATCACGGTTGGCAGCCACTGCGAGACGCCGTACGACGCGGCGCCCATGACAGCTGACGCGAGAAGAATTTTCACGAACGCCAGCGCGACGCGCGCGTTTTCGAGGCCATCCAGGCGTCGCGACAACAACACGAGCAGCAGCGCCGCATTAAACACGGACGCGATGGCCGTGCCCAGGGCCAGGCCCGTGAAACCCATCACTCGCACGAGCGTCAGGTTGAGCACGACGTTGATCACAATCGTCGCGAGGCTGACCATCACGGGCGTGCGGGCGTCACGCATCGCATAAAAGCAAGGCGAGGCGATCTTCACCACCGAGTAGCCGAGGATGCCCGGCGCATAAAACAGCAGGGCGGCTGCTGTGGCCTGGGTACTGGCCGCGTCAAAGGCGCCACGCTCGAACACGAGCGCCACGATCGGCGTGGCGAGCACCATGAGCCCAACCGTCGCGGGCACGCTCAACATGAGCATCATGCGGAGGCTGCGCGAGATGGTCCGCTGCATCTCCCCAAAGGCGCCGGCCGTGGCCTGTCGTGCCACCTCTGGCAGTGAGACCGTGGCAATCGCCACGCCGAACAGGCCGATCGGCAGATACATCAGCCGGAAGGCGTATTGCAGTGAGGTGACGGCGCCCTCGATGCCGGCCGCCAGCGCCGTATTGACCAGCAGGTTGACCTGCGCCGCTGCGACGCCGATGGTGCCCGGCCCCATGAGCAACAAGATCTCGCGCAATCCGGGATCGCGGAAGTCGAAGATGGGGCGATACCGGAAGCCCTCTCGATACAGCGACGGGAGTTGCACGGCGATCTGCAACACGCCGCCGACAAGCGACCCGACCGCAATCCCGAGAATCGGATGCCAGCCGAGCCACTGGGCGATCGGCACAAACGTGACGGCACTCGCGATGACGGCGACGTTGTAGAGGGCGGGCGACAGGGCGGGAATAAAAAACCGTCGCAGCGAGTTGAGCATGCCGGCCAGCGCGACGGCCACGGCCACAAGTGTCAGGAACGGCATCACGACGCGGGCCAGCACCACCGTGAGCGCCAGCTTCTCGCCGCTGTCGGCGGCAGCGAAGTCGTCGCCCAGCAGCAGGAGCATCGGTTCGGTGAAGAGCAGGCCCAGCACCACCAGGCCACCGGTCACCACGATGAGCGCATTGATGACGAGGTTGCCGAGCCGCCACGCGGCTTCGCGTCCATGGGTCTTGAGATGACGCGTGAAGGTCGGGACAAACGCGGCGCTCATCGCGCCCTCGGCGAACAGGTCCCGCACGAGATTGGGGATTCGCGACGCGATGTTGAACGCGTCGGCGGCCATGGTCGTGCCGAACAGGGCGGCCATGACCATGTCGCGGACCACCCCGAGCAGGCGGCTCGACAGTGTGGCCAGGCTGTTCAGCCCCGCCGATCGGGCGAGCTGGTCAGACATGCGTGGAAAAAAGAAGGGGCATCAACCCCTGCGATTGATGCCCCTGCCCGGAGGATGGATGAGAGGCACTTGCGTGCCTTTCACGAGGTTTAGACTGGGGCCCCTCGGAAAAAGTTTGGTGGGTTTCTGGGGCCACAGGCGTCTAGTTGGTCCCGGCGAGGCGGCGCTTGACCGCCTCGGCCAGCGCCTTGCCGTCCACGGTCTGGCCGGCCAACGCCGCATTCACGGCTTTCATCACCTTGCCCATGTCCTTGGCGGATGCGGCTCCGGTTTCGACCACGGCAGCCTCGATCGCGGCGGCGATGGCCGCAGGGTCGGCAGAGGGTGGAAGATATTTTTCCAGGAACGTCACTTCGGCCCGTTCCTTGTCGGCCAGGTCGGTCCGGCCCCCGGCCGTGAACTGGTCGATGGAATCCCGCCGCTGTTTCACCAGCTGGTTGACGACCTGGACCGACTCGCCGTCATCCAGCGCCCGGCCCTTCTCGACCTCGCGATTCATCAAGGCGGCCTTCAGCATGCGCAGCGGGCCCAGCGAGGCCTGATCGCGCTGCCGCATGGCCTCGGCAATGTCGTGAGTGATTCGTTCAACGAGGGTCATGCCGCAAGCATACCGCGATCATCGATCCTGGTCGGAGTCCCCAAGGGTGACGTGCCACGTATCGGTGTTCGCATAAAACGCGGAGGGCACGTCGATGGCGTTGATCTTCGCCACAAACTCCATGGCCGACTTCACGGCGAAATAGCCCGACTGCCGCAGGGCCTTCCGATACCCGGCGTGTGTCGCATAGATCCGGATCTTGTCGGAGTCGGCCGCGCGTGACTCGCGATCCACCCAACGCAGCAGCGTGAGAAATGCCGCGGCGTCGTCAGGAGCGGTGAGCCAGTCCACCACCAGGGTCACCTTGCCCCGCGGTTCCTGCAGATGGCGATAGACGATGTACCCCGACAACTCGCCGTCGCGTTCGAGCACCGCGACGGTGTACCGCACGTGCGGCGCCTGGATGTACTTCCAGTTCAGGTAGGCCGCATCGCGCTTGACGACAAACCCGAAGCCGGACGACACACGCGACCAGAACGCATCAAAGCGCGCATCAAATTGCCGGATGGTTCGCACCTCCCCTTGCAGGGGCCGCGAGCGGGCGACCAGGCGCACCCAGGGCAGCGTCAACGCCGAGAGCAGTCGATTGGCGCCTACCGACCACTCCGGACGCCGCAGCGCGCGCCGCGTGAGGGGCTTCACCATGCAGGGCACAGGGCCGACGTTGTGCCAGCGAAGTTTTGTGAACAACTGCGACGATGAGGCGGAGAGGCCAAGGCCGAGCGCGGCACCCACTTCACGATCCCAGGTGCGGAACAACAATTCACCCAGGCCCTGTCGCTGACGTTCGGGGGCGACCATGACGTCCATGCCCCACGCCGCGTCGATTTCGCGGCCCTGCACCTGCAGTCGAACGGGCATGCTGGCGTATTGGCCAACAACCGTCTGGCCTTCGCGCGCCAGCCAGATCAGCGGCCCGGCTGCGGGCATGTGTGGATTCCGTTTGTATTGCCAGTCCCACCGCAGGTGGTTGGCGTCGGCCGCATCAATGCCGAACACGCGCCGATACAGCGCTTCGACGTGGCGGCGGTCTTCGGGTCGGTAACGATCAACGTCGGCCATAACTGTGCAAGGCCGACGACCTCCGCGCCGCGCCCTATCCGTGAATTATACGGAAGGGACGGTGCCGCCACCGCCCCCGCGGCGGCCGGCGGTCGGAGGGGGTGTGGTACCGCCACCGGTGGTCGTATTCGTCGGACCTGGGATGACAACACCCGGAATCGTCGAGGTCACCGTGCCGCCAGGTCCGGTCCGCAGATTCGGATTGGAGGCACCCGCGCCCGGCGTCGTCGGCGGCAGTTCGCCCTGCATCGGCCGGACGGGTGGAATCTCGGAATCCACCGATCCTTCGACGGGTCGCGGCGCCGGCTGGGACTGGGGTGGTCCCTGCGGCACCAGTTGCTGCGCCTGCGAGTTGTTCTGCATGGGCGAACCGGCGGCGCTGGAGACCGGCACCGATCGTGTGGCCAGGATGAAGACCGCTTCGATCGTCGACGCACCGGCGACATCGGTCAACCGTGGCGCCGCCCCGTATCCCGGCACGTCGCGCAGCAGGCTGCGCAACACCACCACTTCGGGTTCCGCCTTGAACTCCACAAACGGGAGGACCGGCCCGGCAAGTTTTTCGGCGTTGACGATGCGGCTGCCGCCCTTGCGGCCCCACTCAATCAGGATGTCCCGAACCGTCACGTTCTGGGCTTCGATCGTGACGAGCCCCTTGTTGAACGAGACGTCGAGTTTTCTCGGGCCCTGCGCCTGAGCCGAGACTGGAACGGGACCCACCGCAGCGAGACCCCACGCGAACACGCCGGCCGCGATGACAACGCCGAATCGCTGAATGGTCATGGTTGACTCCCGTCCCCTGCATTCTACAGGGGATCCGTTCGTAGCTGGGGAGTTAGACGGGCCGGACGAACCGGCGGCCGGTCAGCGAAACGCCTTCACGGCGGCGGCGATTCGATCGACCTCGGCGTCCGCCAGGGCCGGATGGAGCGGCAGCGAGCACACTTCCTCGCAGACCTGTTCCGCAATTGGGCAACGGGGACCCGGAATTCCGGCCAGGGCCGGCTGCTGGGGGATCGGAATCGGGTAGTGAATCAGGGTCTCGATGCCCTGGCCCCGCAGGTAATCCTGGAAGGCCTGCCGACGGTCGGTCCGGATGGGGAACAGGTGGTAGACGTGTCCGGGATCCCGCTCCGGCGGCACGATGACCGGCGCACCCACCAGCGCCTGACGGTACCGAGCCGCGAGGGCCCGCCGGCGCGCCGTCCACCCGGCGAGCCGCGGCAGACGCGCGCGCAGGATGGCCGCCTGCATTTCATCGAGCCGCGTGTTCACGCCGAACTCCGCATGGTGGTACCGCGTCGTCTGGCCGCCGTTGCGAAGGCGCTTCAGGCGTTGGGCAAGAAGCGGGTCGCTGGTGATCACCGCCCCGGCATCGCCCAGGGCGCCGAGGTTTTTTGTTGGATAAAAACTGAAGGCGCCTGCCGCGCCGATGGTGCCGACCGGGCGCCCCGCGGCGGTGGCGAGATGCGCCTGGCACGCGTCCTCGACGATCACGAGGTTGTGGCGCGTCGCGATTGCGACAAGGGCCGCCATGTCTGCAGGCTGCCCATAGAGATGGACCGGCAGCAGGGCGGCGGTGCGCGGGGTGATCGCCGCCTCGACGCGCGCGGGATCAAGCGTCAATCGATCGGGGTCGAGGTCTGCGAACACGGGTGTGGCGCCGGCCATCATGATCGCGAGGGCGGAGTACGCGGCAGAGAGCGGACTGGTGATGACTTCGTCGCCCGGGCCGATGCCAAGCGCGCGCAAGGTCAAGGCAATCGCGTCCGTGCCGGTGCCGACGCCGATCGCATGGGCGGCGCCAGACGCGGCCGCAAACTCTGACTCGAAGGCTTCAAGTTCCGGGCCGAGGATGTACCAGCCGCGCGCGATGACGCGGTCGATGCCGGCGCGGACGTCAGCCGCGTCTTCTCCGGGCGCCAACGACATGAACGGAATCGGCGCACTCATGGCGTGGGGCTGCCGTCCTCGCCACCGATGTACTGCTCCCGGTGCGCGCGATAAAACGCCAGAGTCGTGGTGAGTCCGTCCCGGAGCGAGACGGTTGGCTGCCAGCCGGTGGCGGCTGAGAACCGCGTGGAGTCGGAGAAAAACGACCCGATGTCGATCTTCTTCTTCTCCGCCGGCCAGGGCACAAGGCGCATGTGACCGCCGCCGGCGACCTCCAGCAGGAGCGCGACCAGGTCCTTGTGCGCGACAGGTTCGTTGCCGCCGACGTTGAGTGCCTCGCCATTCACGCCATCCGTGGCGCCCGCCCGCAGGAAGGCATCAGCGGCATCGTCCACGTACACAAAATCCCGGAGTTGCGATCCGTCGCCGAAGACCTGGATCTCGCCGCCTTCAAGCGCGAGGCGGATGAACCAGCCGATGAATCCCTGCCGGTTGTGGCGAATCAACTGGCGTGGTCCATACACATTCGTGAGGCGGAGCGAACACGCGCGCACGCCGAACACGTTGTTGTAGACGATGTGGTACTGCTCGCCGGCGGCCTTGTTGATGCCGTTGATGTCGGTCGGCCGGACGAGGTGGGTTTCATCAACAGGGAGCCGCTCGGGCCGTCCGTAAATCTGTCGGGTGCTGGCGTAGACGACTTTGGCGTCGGGGTTGTGGCGGCGGCACGCTTCGAGCAACGTCAACTGGCTGCGACAGTTGATGTCGAGATCGGTACCGGGGTCGCGCATGCTGTCGATGTGACTGACCTGGCCGGCGAGGTTGAAGATGACCTCGCGGTCGCGCACCAGATAGTTCATGGTGGTGGCCTGACGCACGTCCGCCACATTGACCCGCACCCGTGATTCCAGGCCGTCGATATTGAAGAGGTTGCCGCCGTAGTCGGGAATGAGGGAATCCACCAGCAGCACGTCGGCACCCAGATCCACGAGGTGGCGCGCCAGGTTCGACCCGATGAAGCCGAGTCCGCCCGTGATCATCACGCGGCGGCCACGATAAAACGCGCGGTAGTCGCTCATGCCGCCGTCCGCTTTCTGTGGGCCCCGACGATCACCAGCTTGACCCACAACTTGAAGACATCCTGCAGGGTGTGCCACAGCCGCGGGAAGTTGAAGAACTGCGACTTGCCGAACGCGCGATGGTAGTGATGGACCGGGACCTCCGCGATCCGGCATCCGGCATCCGTGAGCTTCTTCATCAACTCCAGGCAGATGACGCCACTGTTGTGTTCGAGCGTGATGCGATCAAACACCGAGCGCCGGATCAGACGAAAGTCACAATCCACGTCGCGCACCGTCAGCCCGAACAGGATCTTGACCGTGTGGTGGTAGACGCGCCCGATGATGATGCGGTGCATCGGGTCGGACCGGCTGATTTTGTAGCCGTTGACCACGTCCACGCCATCCACCATCTTCGGCCACAACAGTTCCATCTCGGCCGGGTCGTACTGCGCATCCCCGTCGGTGTAGAACACGAAGTCCTTGCGCGCCTGGGAAAAGCCGCTGCGCAACGCGCCGCCGTACCCCCGATTGACGGGATGGTGGATCACCCGCACTTCCGGGTAGGTGTGCGCCAGTTCGTCGGCGATTTCGGCCGTGTGGTCGGCGCTGCCGTCATTGATGATGAGGATCTCGAAGTCGTCCGTCAGTTTCTGCGCCGACGCGCGCGCGGTGATCACCAGGCTGGCGATCGTGCCGCTGTCGTTATACGCCGGAAAGAAGATGCTGAGACCTTGAGCCATGACGGGCGAGTGTCATTCTATCCGCGACGTGGTTCCGCTGGGCGGCGAACCCGCCCACCGCGCAGCACGACCATCCACGGCACCAGCAGCGATTCAAGCAGCACCCGGAGCGACAGCTTCGACGCGCCGGCGCGCCGCTCCACAAACACGATCGGCACCTCCCCGACGCGACCGCCCAGTCGCGCCGCTTCGACGAGCATTTCCGGCAGAAACGCGTAACCGCTGGTGCGGGCATGTTGCAGAGGGAGTTGCGCGAGCAAGGGGCGGCGCCAGGCGCGGTAGGCACTGGTGCAGTCCCGCGGTGACAGGCCGGTGACCGCGCGGATGTAGCGGTTGGCGAACGCGGACAACATGATGCGGTGCAGCGGCCAGTTCACGACGCTGATCGCGCCGTTGAGATACCGCGATCCGATGACGAGGTCGTGATCCTGCAGCGCCGCCGCCAGCTGGGGGAGCGCGGCCGGGTCGTGCGAGAGGTCGGCGTCCATCTGGCAGATGGTCTCCACGTCGCTCGCGACGGCGTGCCGCAGGCCGTCGATGTACGACAGGCCGAGGCCGCGTGGTCCGGTGCGATGCATGACCTCCACCCGTCCGGGGTGCCGCACGGCCAACTCGTCGGCCAGGACGCCGGTGCCGTCGGGCGACCCGTCGTCCACGATCAGGACGCGCGTGAACGCATGCGCGAGGATGCCGGCAACGACCGGTTCGAGATTCGCGCGTTCGTTGTAGGTGGGCATGACCACCAGCATGGTTGGGGCGCCCGTGCGCGGGTCCGGACTAGCGGCGGCCATCGAAGCGTTGCGTGGAGATTTGTTCGGACACCAGACCGACCAGGAAGACGACGACGGCAAACATGATCAGCAGGACGGACGAATTGGTGATGTGGATCTGCGTCGCGATCGTCCACACCGCATAGCCGGCGCCCAGCACAAACGCGGTCGCCGCGACCGGCATGAACACGCGCATCGGACTGTAGATGGTGATGACCCGCAACATGATGACGAGGAATTTTACGCCGTCGCTCGAGAGCCGGATTTTCGACTGGCCCGCGCGTTGCCGCGCCTCCACCGGTTCGAAGCGCACACTGTGCCCGGCCTTGATGAACGCCAGTGTCGTCGTGGTCGGCGTCGAGAAACCGTTCGGCAGCAGGAAGAGAATCTCGCGCAGATAGTCGAGGCGCGCCGCGCGAAATCCCGACGTCAGATCAGGAATCGGCTGACCGGTGAGGTACCCCGCGAGACCATTCAGCGCGGCGTTGCCGAGGCGGCGCGTCAGACTCGCATGCGTCTCGGACGATCGAGCGCCGACGACCAGGTCGTATTCACCGAGCAGCGCAGTGAGCCTGACGGCATCGGCCGGCTGATGTTGTCCGTCACCATCCACGATGAGCAGGTAGTCGCCGGTCGCCGCGCGAATACCGGCCTTCACCGCGGCACCGTTGCCCTTGTTGTACGGCTGTCGAATGACACGCGCGCCAGCCGCAGCGGCCGCTTCCGCGGTGCCGTCGGTTGATCCGTCGTCAATGACCAGAATCTCGTGCCACCGCGCCGACGCCGCGAGGTCGCGCACCACCGTGCCGATGGCCTCAGCCTCGTTGAACGCGGGAAGAACGACCGAGACCTGCTCGGGGGTGGCCATCCGGGGAATCGTACCGCAAGCCGCTGTCTGGCAGGTGTATGACCTAATTTGCTCTTCTCTGAATGGCGAATAAAAGACGTAAGCCTAATTCCTGCCACAGTTTGCCGTTGACAGGCACCGTGTACGCTCCTACTATCCGTGTGGACCTATCTGGAGCAAAGTGGAGTAAATAGTGCTTCGGGGAAATTATTCCGCCAAGATCGACGACAAGGGGCGGCTCAAGATCCCGAACGCCTTCAGGGCGCTCGTGGAGGAGCAACACGGCACCTCTCTGTTCGTCACCAGCGTTACCGGCGACTCGGTCCGCATTTACCCGATGCCCGTGTGGATGGGCGTCGAAGAACGGCTCCGTCGCATGCCGAGTACGCATCCGGCCCGCCTGAAGTTTCTCGACCGCGTGAACTATTTCGGCCAGTTGGGCGAGTTCGACAGTCAGGGGCGCGTCTCGTTGCCCACCCGACTGCGCGCCGCGGCCGGCATGGCGGGCGATGTGGATGTGTTGGGCCAGGTGGACTACCTCGATGTGTGGAACCACGACCGGCTGCTCGCGAAGTTCGACCGTGAGCCGTTTACCGATGACGACGCCAGAGCGCTGGCGGAGTTCGGCATCTGACGCCTACACACGCGCCGGTTCTGCTCGAGGACGTCGTCGCCTTGCTCGCGCCGAAGGCCGACGGGTGGTACGTGGACGGCACGTTGGGGCTTGGTGGGCACACGGCCGCGTTGCTGGACGCGGGTGCCGGGCACGTGGTCGGGATTGATCGGGACGAGGCCGCACTGGCAATTGCGCGGGAACGTCTGGCCGGGTTTGGGGATCGGGTCACGTTTGTCCATGCGGACTATCGATCGCTGCGTCAGGTGATCGCAGGCGTCGGGCGGACGACGGTGGACGGGGTGCTGGTGGATTTGGGCGTGTCATCGATGCAGTTGGATGACGCGGAGCGGGGCTTCAGCTTTCGGCAGGACGGGCCGCTCGACATGCGGATGGACCGGTCCTCCGGGCAGCCGCTGTCGGAGTGGTTGGCGACGGTGGACGAGGAAACACTCGCGAACGTGATTTATCAGTTCGGCGAGGAGCGGAAGTCGCGGCGGGTTGCACGCGCCATCGTGGATGCGCGGGCGGTGGCGCCGATTCTGCGCACGGGCGAGTTGGCGACGGTGGTGCGGCGGGCGGTTGGCGGCGGATGGCAGCGGGTGGATCCGGCGACCCGGACGTTCCAGGCGCTGCGGATCTTCATCAACGGTGAGCTCGACGGGCTTGAGGCGTTTCTGGAAGAGGCGACGGAGTGCCTGACGCCGGGCGGACGGATGGCGGTGATCGCGTTTCACTCGCTGGAAGACCGGGTTGTGAAACACACCTGGCGGCGGATGGCACAGGCCGACGCCGCCACCGTGCGTGTGGTGACGAAGCGGCCGGTGGTGCCGGGCGACGAAGAATCGGCGCGGAATCCCCGGGCGAGGAGTGCGCGGTTGCGGGTGGTGGAGAGGGTGGCATGAGCATCGACGTCGAATACGCAATCAAGAAGGACGTCCGGAACAATCCGGTCGTGCGTGGCGTGGACGAGAAGCAGCGCCGTGCCCTGGTGCGCACCCTCGGCGGCGGATTGGTCGTCGTGAGCATGTTGCTGTTCTCCGGGTGGCAGCACTACCAAATCATCGACTCCGGGTATCAGGTCGAGCGGATGGCGAAGGAATACGTCGCCGAGGAAGCCCTCAACCGCCGCCTGCGCCTCGAGGTCGAGGCGCTGCGCGCGCCAGCCGTGATCGAGCGGCGGGCGATGCGTGAACTGCAGATGGTGTATCCGACAGCCGCGGAAACGCTGCTGATCGAGCGGGTCAGAGCCGCCACGGCGCCGAAAGCGGCCGTGGCGCACGCGCGGTAACGGGAGGGATCATGGCGACGCGGGAACTCGATCCGTTGTACACCGACGACCGGCCGGACGCCGCCTTTGAAGCGTCGTGGCGCCGCGCATTCCGGCGCCGCCTGCTGCTCGTCGCGGTGGCCTTTGTCGTGTGGACGGCCGGCATCCAGGCACGGCTGGTGTACCTCCAGGTCGTGCGCCATCCGCACTATCTCGATGTCGCCAACGACCAGCAGATGCGGGTGTATGAACCTGCGGCGAAACGTGGCGACCTGCTCGACCGCAACGGGGAAGTGCTCGCCATCTCGGTGGACGCCGACAATGTGACCGTCAACCCGCGCGCGTTGAAGGATGTCGGCCAGACCATTGGTGCGCTGTGCGCGGCGTTCGGTGACTGCACGCGCGAAGAGCGCGCGGACCTGATCAAGACGATCTCCACAGCCGCCGCCGGCCGGAGTGCGTTTGCGTTTGTGCGCCGCGGTGTGTCTCCGGCGATCGGGGCGCGGGTCGCTGCGCTGAAACTGCACGGCGTCGAAGTGCGCGCCGAGTCCCGCCGCTACTATCCGAACAAGGAACTGGGCGCCCACCTGCTCGGATATGTCGGGCGCGACAACAATGGGCAGGGCGGCATCGAGGCCGCCTACGACTCCACCATCCGCGGCAAAAAAGGCCGCGTGTTGATGTTGACCGACGCCAAGCAGCAGGCCGTCCAGAGCCGGGTGGAATCGGAACCGACGGCTGGTGCGACGCTTGAGCTGACGATCGATCAGTACCTTCAGCACATTGCGGAGCGCGAAGTGCTGGCCGGTGTGGAACGGCACAAGCCCGCGGCGATCACGCTCATCGCGATGGATCCCAACACGGGGGAGATTCTCGCGAACGCGAACTACCCGTCGTTTAACCCGAATACTCCTGGCGCGTTCGACGCGGACCGCCGTCGCAACAGTGCCGTACAGCTGATCTACGATCCCGGCTCCACCTTCAAGATCGTCACAGCAGCTGCCGCGATCGAGGAAGGCATCATTTCGCCATCGACCCTGATCGACACCAATCCCGGCTACATCACAATGCCGGGCCGGAGGATTGACGACGAACATCACTACGGCGTGTTGTCGTTTGAAGACGTCATCATCAAATCGAGCAACGTCGGGGCCATCAAGGCCGGGTGGCAGATTGGCGCGGAACGACTGAGCCGGTTTGTGCGCCGTTTCGGCTTCGGCGAGATCCATGCACCCGACTTTCGCGGCGTGAGCGGCGGTATCGTCTGGCGTCCTGAAGACCTGAATGCCTCCGCGCTGGCGTCGATCTCGATGGGGTATCAGGTCTCGGTGACGCCTCTTCAGATGGTGGCCGCCACCGCGGCGGTGGCCAATGGCGGCACGCTGTACGAACCGCGCCTGCTGCGCGCCATCATCAAGGACGGCGTGCGCCAGGCCATCGAGCCGCGCCCGATTCGGCAGGCGATCAACGCGACGACGGCGGCCACGCTGACCACCATCATGGAAGGCGTCGTCGAACGCGGCACGGGCAAGGCCGCGAAGGTGCCTGGCCATCAGGTGGCCGGCAAGACCGGCACGTCGCAGAAGCTGATTAACAACGTTTACTCGTCGTCGGTCCACGTGGGATCGTTCACGGGGTTTGTGCCGTCACGCCGGCCCGCCCTTGCGGTGCTGGTGGTGGTGGACTCGCCGACCGTCGGCGGGTACTACGGCGGCACCGTGGCGGCCCCGATCTTCCAGAAGTTCTCCGAAGCGGCGCTGCGCCACCTCGGCGTTCCGGCGACGGTCAGCCCGACGACGCCTGTGGTGATGCAGGCCACGCCGGTGGTGCCCACCCGCTACTCGAATCAGGGCAGCACCACGCGTCAGGTGGTGCAGGTCAATGGACAGTTGGTCATGCCGGATGTGACCGGCCTCGGCGCCCGGGAAGCCATGCGCGTGCTGACGCGGTCCGGCCTGACCGTGCGGGCGCGCGGCGATGGCATCGTGACGACGCAGAGCCCGGCCGCCGGTGAACCGGTGGACGCCGGCGGCGTGACCCATATTCAACTCGACCGCGTGCGCACCGTCGCGCCGCCGGGAGGGCGTCAGTGACGCTTGGCGCTCTTGTGGCCGCGGCGCGCACACTCGCGCCAGATGCGAGCCACCGCGTGACTGAGGCCGGCGCCGCCTCGCTCTCCGTCTCCGCTGTCACCCACGACTCCCGCGCGGTCACGCCCGGGTCAGTGTTCGTGGCGATTCGTGGCCAGAAGGCTGACGGCGCGGCGTTTGTGAAAGCGGCGGACGCCGCTGGTGCCGTCGCGGTGGTCTCCGAGAGCGACGCGCCGCAGGGCGTGCGGCTCCCCTGGATCCTCACGCCGGATGCCCGCCTCGCGCTCGCTGATCTCTCCGCGATTGTTCACGGGCATCCCAGTGAAACCCTCACGGTGGTCGGCGTGACCGGGACCAACGGCAAGACGACCACCACCTATCTGCTGGCCTCGGTGTTCGACGCCGCCGGTTGGCCGTGTGGCCGATTGGGCACCGTGACCGTGCGCACCGGGCCCCGTCCCACGGACGAAGTGGACGCCTCGCAGACCACGCCCGAATCGAGTGAAGTGCAACGGCTGCTTCGCGAGATGGTGACGCGCGGGTGCCGGGCCTGCGCGATGGAAGTGTCCTCCCATGCGTTGGTGCTGCATCGCGTGGCATTCACCCGGTTCGCTGCGGGGATCTTCACGAACCTGACACGCGATCATCTCGACTTCCACGGCGACATGCACGCGTACTTCGAAGCCAAGCAGCGCCTGTTTGACATGCTGCCGGCCGGCGCGCCTGCCATCATCAACATTGACGATCCGCGTGGCGCCGAATTGGCGACCCGCGTGTCGAATCCGGTGACGTTCGGCATCAGCAAGACGGCGGCTGTGCGTCCCGAGGCTGTGCAACTCTCGCTCGACGGCATCGCCTGCGACGTCACCACGCCGTCCGGCACCCTGGCGGTCAGGTCGTCACTGGTCGGGTGGCCGAACGTCTACAACATTCTCGGGGTCGTGGCGACAGCGACGGCGCTTGGCGTACCGCGCGAGGCCATCGAAGCCGGTCTCTCAAATCTCGAAGGTGTCCCGGGTCGCTTCCAGGTGGTGTCGGGATCAACTGATGACGTGCGGGTGGTTGTGGACTACGCGCACACCGATGATGCCCTGAAGAATCTGCTGGAAACGGCGCGCCCGCTGACGCACGGTCGCCTCATCACGGTGTTTGGCTGTGGCGGGGACCGCGACAAGACAAAACGTCCTCTGATGGGCGCCGTGGCTGCGCGGCTGAGTGATCTGGTGGTGCTCACGTCCGACAATCCGCGCTCCGAGGATCCGGCGCGCATCATCGACGACATCAAACGCGGCATCGTGATGCCGCTTGATCCGGCGGCGCCGAAACGCACGGGTACGCCGTTGCTCGTGCATCTCGATCGACGTGTGGCCATTGAACAGGCGATCCGTGCTTCGCGCGCAGGCGACGTCGTGCTGATTGCCGGCAAGGGCCACGAGAAGACGCAGACGATCGGTGCGAACGTCGCGCCGTTTGACGATGTGGACGTCGCGCGGGCGGCATTGACGCAGCGCCGGGCGGCGCCACGGGTGTGACGGTGAGTGCCTTCCTGCTCACCGCCGGGTTGGTGGCCGAGGCCACCGGAGGCCAGTTGCTGGCCGGCGACAGTGGGCGTGTCTTCGATCGCGTGACCACCGACAGCCGCACGATGCCGCAGACGCTGGCGTCCCCTCGCGCGCCAGGTCCGTTGTTCATCGCCCTGCAGGGGCCGACGTTTGATGGACACGACTTCGTACCCCAGGTGATCGCGAACGGCGCCGCCGGGGTGCTTGTGTCCACTCCGCCGGCGGACAACGGTGGGGCGGCCGTCATTCTGGTGAAGGACACGCTCGACGCGCTGCAGCGACTGGGCCACAGCGTGCGCGTGCGGTCGGGCGCGCAGGTGGTGGCGATTACGGGCAGCGCCGGAAAGACCACCACCAAGGAAGCCACTGGAGCCTTCCTCGCCGCGAAGTATCGCGTGTTCAAGAATGAGGGCAACCTCAACAATCACATCGGGCTTCCGCTGTCGCTCCTCGAACTGCGACAGGGGCCCGAGGTCGCGGTCGTTGAACTGGGCATGAACCACGCGGGCGAAATCCGCACGCTGGTGCGTCTCGCCGCGCCGGACGTGCGCGTGTGGACGAATGTGGGCAATGCGCACATCGGCCATTTCGGTACCGCTGACGCAATTGCCGAGGCGAAGGCCGAGATTCTCGAAGACGCCACGCCTTCCACACGTGTGGTGGCGAACGCGGACGATGAGTTGGTGATGCGCCATGTGCGCCGCTTCCCAGGGCGGACCGTGACGTTTGGGATTGTGGCGCGTGCGGACGTGCAGGCGCGGCGGATCGAAGACCGTGGATTTGACGGCACCGTGGCGGAGGTGACGACCCCGTGGGGCCCGATGACGCTGCGGTTGGACCTGCCCGGGCGCGCCAATTTGATGAACGTCCTCGCGGCGGCCACCGTGGCGCTCGAGTGCGGTGTTCCCGTGGCGGCGATCGAGCGGGAAGCCGCGCGGCTTCAGCCGGTGGATCGACGCGGCGCCTCGATGACGCTCGCCGGTGGCGCGCGGTTGCTCGACGATTCCTACAACGCGAGCCCGGCGGCCGTGAATGCCGCTGTGCAGGCCCTCACGTCGACGCCGTGCGACGGACGCCGGATCGCGGTCCTGG
>CAZLJG010000037.1:0-16852 GCA_964559545.1 uncultured Solibacteraceae bacterium
ACGTTCCAGGTGTCAGCGCCACCACGCGCCGCCGGTGCGCCCGCGCTGATCCAGTTCTACGACGAACTCCGCGAGAAGCTCCAGCAGATTCCAGGCGTCACACACGTTGGAGGTTCAACGCGAATTCCACTCGGCAGCACGCAGGTTTCGACCCAACTGTCAGTCGAGGGCCGCGCAGTTCCGGCGGCAGAGCTGCCCGAGGTTCAGATGCGCAGGGCGGTGCACGACTACTTCGGCACGATGCGAATTCCCGTGCTCGAGGGCCGTGTGTTTACTGACGCGGATCGCACCGTCGGTGAGCCGATCGCCGTCGTCAATCACGCACTCGCGGCGAAGGTCTTTCCTGGGGAGTCCGTCGTCGGCCGCCGCGTGCAGATGGGCGGAGGCACCAATCCGCAGTCGTGGCTGCGGATCGTCGGCGTCGTCGGCAACGTGCGGCATACCAGCCTTGAGGAAACACCGCAGCCGGAGATTTACATCAGTCACCTGCAAGGTCCGCCTGTGTCGCCGTTCATGGCGGTTCGTACAGCTGGTGATCCGTCGGCCGCTGCGTCGGCCGTCCGCGCGGCCGTGAAGGAGGTCGGCGCGGATCCGCCGTCCAACCTGCGCACGATGGCCGAGCTGCGCAGCGAGTCTGTCGGGGAGCGGCGGTTTGTGTTGTGGCTCACGGGCGCCTTCGGCATCGTGGCGCTGTTGTTGGCCGCGATTGGCGTGTATGGCGTGATCGCGTTGCTGGTGTCGGAGCGCACCGCCGAAGTCGGTGTTCGCCTCGCCCTCGGCGCCTCGCCCTCGCAGGTCTGGTCGATGCTTGTCTCTCACGCCGCGGTGTTGTCTGGCATTGGCGTCGGGCTTGGCCTGGTCGCGGGCTTCCTCGCGGCCCCGCTCGCTGAACGCCTGCTCTTCGGCGTCTCGCCCGGCGACCCACTCACCTATCTTGGCGTCGGCGGCCTCCTGTTCGTCGTCGCGGTCGTCGCCGCCGGACTCCCGGCGCGTCGCGCGATGCGTGTGGATCCGGCGACGGCGTTACGAGCTCAATAGTCAGCTCGGAGCCCAAGGGCTTTAGCCCTTGGGTCGACGCGGGGGCTGAAGCCCCCGCGCTCCATTACGTTCCGAGGTTCCGAAGTTCCGTGCGTAGTGCCTGCTTGTACACGTCGCTGCGCACGTAGTACGCGTGTCTGAGTGAGTTGAGGTAGGCGCGGCCGCCGTGAAGGTCGGGTCTCGCGGTCGCGCGAACGCCATCAAGTCTCGCGGCAGCACCAAGGTTCCTGCGCCGGGCGGCAAGATACGCGGCGACCAGTTCGCCCTGCAGCCCGAAGAGTTCGTAGGCTGCACCATCGGTCTCGAAGAGCCCCATAAAGGCCAGCGTGTGTCTCGACCGATGGAAGAGCTCGAGATACAGGTCCAGCTTCTGATCGCCGCCCACGTCTTCGAGAAATGGGAACCGGCGTTGATAACCCGTGGCCCAGACAATGAGGTCGATCGGCTCCTCGCGCCCGTCGACAAACCGGACCGTCGAGCCGCGCAGTTCGGCAATGTCAGGCCGATACGCAAGGTCGCCGTGGCCAAGGTAGTGCAGCACCTGCGTGTTCATGATCGGGTGCGATCGCAGGATGGCGTGGTCGGGCTTCGGTAGTCCGTACCGTTGCAGATCGCCCACGAGGATCTTGTTGATGAGGAATCCGAAGACCTTCTCTTCGAGCCAGGTGGGCAGCTGCGGACCCGCATGCGCAAACACGTCGGCGGGCTGGCCGAAGATGTACTTCGGCACGAAGTGATACCCGCGTCGCAGGCTGATGAACGCCCTTGAAGCATGCCTGGCGGCTTCGCACGCGATGTCGGCGCCGGAGTTGCCGCCGCCGACGATGAGCACTCGTTTGCCCCGGAAGATCTCCGGCGAGCGGAACGCGAAGGCATGCAGTTGTTCACCATCGAAAGTGCCCGGCACACGCGGCACGTTAGGATGCCACGTCGTGCCTGTCGCCACAATCAGACCGGACCACTCGCGCGTTCGACCTGAAGCGAACTCGACGTGCCACCGGTCGTCGACCGACGTGGCGCGCGTCACGACCGTGCGGGGCTCGACGCGATCGGTCAGGCCGTGGTGGTCGGCAAAAGCCCGGATGTATCGAAGGATCTGGTCGTGCCTGGGATAGTCGGGGTAGTCGGCCGGCATCGGAAATCCGGGAAACCCGGATTGGGTGCGTGAAGAGATGAAATGCGCCGCCTCGTACATCGGCGTTTCGGCGCGGTCGATGTCCCAGATGCCGCCAACCCCGTCACCGGCATCGACGATTTCAAATGGAATGCCTCGTGCCGTGAGGGCGACGGCGGCGCACAGCCCGGCGGGCCCGGCGCCAATAATGCCCACCGGGGGGCTGTCGGGACGCATCACGGCAGCGTATCGAGATGGCCCCGCGCAACTTGATCGCAGAATGCCAACAGGTCGCCGAGTTCGGCACGCGCCACAGCATGGACCCGGGAGAAGTCCAGCACACCGTATTGGTGCGCCACCAGATTCCGGAGTCCAGCAGCAGCCCGCAGTCGCTCGCCCAGCGCCGCATCGATAACCCCGCGTTCTGCCAGCGATACAAACACGTCGCCGTATGTATCGGGCACGGTCACGCCTTCGTCGGCGAGCCAGTGAGTGGCAAGGCTAATCGTTTCCTGAAGCGCCAGGAACAAGTTGAGCGTGACCACCTCGCGCGCCGTGCGGTCGGCCAGAAACGTCGTAGACGTTTCAGGCAACACCTCGCGGATCCGCCCAACGGCATCCCGAATGGCTGCCACTTTCCGCGCGAGCACGACAACGTCAACCACGGGACTGCAGCACCCCTCGGACGAACGCGGCCTCGAACGGGCGAAAGTCAAGGTAGTCAAGAATCGCGCGGACGCGGCGTTCGACCAGTGCCGAGCGGTCGCGTGTGAACAACACCACACCATCCCGGAACACCCGATACGCGAGGGCGGCGGGTGCCTCACTCAGCAGCACCAAATCGACGGTCCGACCAGACGCCCGCTCCAGGTCGCTGACGAGTCGGCCGATCGCCTGTCCGTCAAAGGCCGTCCCCTGCATGAGCCCGATCGCGACGTCCAGATCGCTGTCTGCGCGTGCCTCGCCCCGACCGGTCGATCCGAATACCAGGCCGTATGCAATCCGGGGATCGGCGTCCAGCACGCGCGACATCGCTTCTCGCTGGGAGGCAGTCATGGTGTCATTCTAAACGCGGGGCCGGCTTGTCGGCACCAGGGTGACAGTTTCACTGGCTGGCCAGCGCATCGACCGGCGTGATGCGGCTCGCCCGGCGCAGGGGAATCAGGACCGACAACGCAGAGACGATGAGAATCAATCCGATGGCGGCACTGAACGCGAGCGCATCGTGCGATCCCACCAGCGTGAGAGAACTGGCGATCACGCGACCGAACACCAACGCGCATAGGACTCCCACCCCGAGGCCGGCCGCGGCAGTGACACAGGCCTCGCGAATCAGCATCAGCCGAATGTCGCGGGTCGAGGCCCCGAGGGCAATACGCAGCCCGATTTCCGGCACGCGCTTCATGACGCCGAGGTTCACGACCGCGTACAGGCCCACAAACACCAACAGGGTCGTCAACCCGGCAAAGTAGAAGGCACCCAGGCGCATCGCACGCTCGCGAAGCAACGCGGCGTCCAGGTTGCGCAGCAACGGATGTACCTCGACGATGTCCTCCAGCCCGAGCGGGACGATCGCGCCCCGCGCCAGCGTTTCCACTTCGCGTGGCGGAAACGGAGACTTCAGCAGCACCACGGGTGGCTGGAGCTGAAGTGATCGAAGAGGCTGCTGCAGCATCGCCGTAAAGAGCAGCAAGTGGTTCGTCGCGTGCGGCTCGGCGAGCTTGGCGGCCGCCACGACGCCAATCACCTCGACGAGCCGGTCGGGTTGGCCGTCCAGGCGCACGGTCTGCCCAATCGGATTGGCGTCGGGGAACAACGACGTGGCGAGATCCGCAGTGATGATGGCGACGTCCCGCTGACCGCCGGTATCGCTCCATCTGAAGTCGCGCCCGGCCACGATCGGCACGCTCAGCGTTTCAAAGAAGCCGGGCGATACCGGCACGACAAAAGGCTTGTCGCTCTGGAGGCCGTCGCTCGTCGTGACGGGGCGGCGACGCCGATCGTCGCTGAACGACAGCGGCTCGTTCCAGGATAGGGCAGCCGCCGTGACGCCAGGCGCCGCCCGGAGCGCTGAAGCGAGCTGTGTGAGATACGCGACGGGGTCCGCGGCGGGGGCAACGCCGCTCTGACGGGTCACACTGGCCACGCTGACTCCATCCGGCTGGAATCCCGTGTTCACTCCCTCGAGTCGATGCAGATTCGCCGCGACAACCCACGCCGTCACCAGCAAGGGCACCGACAAGGCGACTTGAACGACGACCAGCCGGCGGCCCCAGCGAGTGGCGCTGTGTCCAGGCAAGCCGCGGGTCCCGCGTGCCAGCGTGAGTTTCGCGGACCACACACGGATAGCCGGCAAGAGGCTCACGCACATGGCGACCACACAGGCCAAGGCGACCATCACACCGAGGATCCGGAAATCGAGACTCAGGTTCAGAGGCGACGGCCCGTCCGACTGATTCCACAGCAACAGCGTCAGGCTCTTCGCCGACCACAAGGCGATGGGAGCGCTGAGGATGACCGCGAGCATCGACAGCGCCAGCGATTCGCCCACCACCTGGGACACCAGGCGTCCATGGGATGCGCCGAGCGCGGCCTGCACCGCAAGATCGCCCTCTCTCGCTGACCATCGCGCGAGCAGCAGGCCCGAGAGATTCGCGCATGCCAACACCAGGGTCAGCGCGCACAACAGCACCAGCAACACTAGCGGGCGCCGATAAACAGACCTGTATCCAGACGGCGAAAAACCGCGGGCCGCAGACTCGAGGTGGGGCTCAAGGGCGAGCACGTAGTCTTCGCCACCCTTTCCAAGCGGCCCGGCAATTTCGGCTGCCGAGGCCTGGCGCGCCTGCGGCCAGAGCGATTCGACCTGAGCTCTCGCGACCTGGAGCGCGACGCCCGGGCCCAGCCGGCCGAACACGGTGAAGAACATCTGACTCGGTGGCTGATTGCGCAAGCGGGACATCAGCGACGCGGGTACCCAGGCGTCGGTCGGCATGCCGACTTCGAGGCCGGTGAACGTCGAAGGCGCAACGCCGATCACGGTCACCAGTTCGCCCTGCAGACGAAACGACTGCCCAACGACGTTCGGATCGCCGCCAAAACGTGTCTGCCAGCAGCGAAAACTGATCGTCGCGACCGGTGCGACACTCTCGACCTCACGCGGCCCGACAAACCGGCCCAACGCCGGTCGCACACCGAGTGCTTCGAAATAGCGGCCGCTCACGGCATCGATCGCGAGTCGTTGGCTGGTGTTCGTGATGACCGCATTCGATGCATAGGGCTGGAAACCGGCGAACGCCGTGAACACGGTTTGCGCCTGGTCGAGCGACGCGAACAGGCTCACGGGAATGACCGGGTTCCGCCAATCCGGGTCGCGTGAGTCGATGCCAGACACACGAACGAGTTCCTGGGGACTGGTGACCGGGAGCTCACGCCAGAACAAGCCGTTGAACAGGCTGACCAGCGCCATGAGCGCGCCGCCGCTCAGCCCAAGCGCGACAATGACCAACAGGGCGGAACCGGGCGTCCGGCGCCAGCTCCTGAAGCTGCGGACCGTCTCGCGAAACAGGCTGAGTGTCACGGCCACCTCACGTCGGGTATGTTACCCGGAGACACCCCTGCGACTCTCCCGGCATCCAAGGGTGCGAGGTCAATGATGTCCATCCGCGCCGTCTCCAAAATCATCTCCGCTCAACCCACGCTCGAAGGTGCCGGCGTCAAGCTGCATCGCGGATTCGGGTTCGGCAATACCTCCGACTTCGATCCGTTCCTGTTGTTCGACGACTTCCGCGGTGAAAAGCCACCGGACTACAAGGCCGGGTTCCCGTGGCACCCGCATCGCGGCATCGAGACGATTACGTACGTGCTCGCCGGCACCGTGCATCACGGCGACAGCCTCGGCAACGTCGGCGCGCTGAAGGCCGGCGACGTGCAGTGGATGACGGCCGGCAGCGGCATCATCCATCAGGAGATGCCCGAGGGCGACGACCAGGGCCGCATGCACGGCTTCCAGCTCTGGGCCAACCTGCCCAAGTCGCTGAAGATGACGACGCCTCGGTATCAGGAGGTCACCGCCAACGACATCCCCGACATCGTGGATGACGATGGGACGCGGGTGAAGGTGGTGGTGGGCAACTTCTGGGGGAAGAAGGGTCCGGTGGATGGCATTGCGGCCGACCCGGTGTACCTGGACGTGTCGGTGCCGCCTGGTAAGCGCAAGACCCTGCCGGTGGAAACCTCGCGTCACGCGTTTGCCTATGTGTTCGCCGGTTCCGGATCGTTCCGCGACGCATCGGCGCCGCAGGGTGTGCTCACCGACACCACGGGCACCGACATCGACGACAAGCCCGTGCTCGACCTGACGGGCAACCGGTCGCTGATTCTCTTTGACCGCGGCGACGAGGTGACCGTGCAGGCCGGTCCCGAGGGGATCCGCTTCCTGCTCGTGTCGGGCAAACCGCTGGGCGAACCCATTGCGTGGCACGGCCCGATCGTCATGAACACGCAGGCCGAAATCCAGGACGCCCTGTACGACCTGCGGTCGGGGACGTTTATCAAGTAGGCCTGTATCGCAGCAGATCCGTCGACGGCGGGACACCACCGACGAGGCGGATCTGCGACGCGATCTGGCCGCGGTGATAGGTCGCGTGGTTCACGACGTGTTGGAACAGGAAGCCGAGCGTCGCCTGATCGACCTCGCCGTTCAAGCGCGTGAAGACAATCTCGCGTTCAAGATCCTCGTCGGACAACCCGTCGAGAAACTCCTCGCGCTGCGTGTGGATGCGACGCCACTCCTCACGAATCTCCCCGACTGACCCGTGCGCCCATGTGGGCCACGTCTTCGGACTCTCGCCTGTCCAGCGGCACAGCCACACCCAGTCGGCAGACGCCAGATGGCCCCACGTGTCGCGAATACACGCAAAGCTGCCCCCCACCGGCCGGAACATCTGTTCCGGCAGCAGCGCCTCTGTCGCGTCGAACATGAGCTCGTTCGCCCACTTGGTGTAGTCAAAAAGGAATCGAATGTCGGGAAGGTTCATGGTGTACCGCTCTTTCGGCGTGTCAGCCACACAACAAGAAACGCGACGTAGATAAGGCCGGCGCCGATCAGGATCCAGACGGCGCCAGGGAGAACCCGGAAGATCTGCTCGGCGAGATACGCCTGCGCAAAACAGAGGGGTGCCATGCCGATGAACGTGCCGAGCGCCACGCGCGAGACGGACATCCCAAGCGCCCCGGCCGTGTAGGACACCAGGTCCGAGGACGTCAGCGGATTCAGGCGGAGCAACAACACGACCCAGAAGCCGCGCGCGCGAATCGCCTCCACATGTCCGGCCAACCGGGAACCTTCAAGCCGTCGCGCGACCGCCTGCTCCCCAAGCGACCGACCCACAGCGCAGGCAATCGCCGCGCCAATGGTGTTGCCGATCAACGAGAGGGCACCGCCCTGCAATCCGCCAAACAAGGCACCGGCCGGGGCGTAGAGCAACGTGCCCGGAATCGGAGCAACCAGCACTTCCACGACGACCGCGGCCACGTAGACCACCGGCGCCAAGGGCCCCCAGCGGGATAACGCCTGGCGCAGGGCCTCGAGGGAGGCTTCGTTGTCACCAAGGGCACCTGCCCCATCGGCCAGTACCCGCACGAGTCCACCCGTCGACCACGACCACGTCGCATACGCGACGATCCCGGCCAGGAGCACCACGGGCCAAATCGACCGGGCTCGCTCGTTCATGGACAACCTTGTCCCGAGTTTTTCCGTCTCACCACGTCGTGCTCAACATCAGATTTGCGCTCCGCACCCTCTTCAAAACGCCGTTTGTGACCACGGTTGCCGTGTTGTCCCTGGCGTTTGGCATCGGCGCCAACACCGCGATCTTCTCACTCTTTAACCAGATGCTGCTGAAGCCATTGCCGGTCTCGGCGCCTGCCGAGCTGGTGAATCTCTCGGCGCCCGGTCCCAAACCGGGGTCCCAGTCGTGTAATCAGGCCGGCGACTGCGACGCCGTCTTCAGCTACGCGATGTATCGCGATTTGGAAAAGGAATCGCGGGTCTTCGCCGGCCTCGCGGCGCATCGCGCGTTCAGCGCCAACGTCTCGTACAAGGGCCAGACGCAAAACGGCGATGGCATGCTGGTCTCCGGCAGCTACTTCCCCACCCTTGGACTCGCACCGGCGCTGGGCCGTCTGCTCGCGCCCGGCGACGACGCGAAGATTGGGGAATCCCTGGTGGCTGTGCTTGCGCACGACTTCTGGGTCACCCGCTTTGGCGCCGACGCCGGTGTGCTCAACACCCCGATTACCGTCAACGGCCAGAGCCTGACCATCATTGGCGTGGCCCCCGAGGGCTTCGGCGGTACGACACTGGGGTCGCAGCCGCGCGTCTACGTGCCCATCACGCTCCGCGGCCTGCTCGACGACAACTTCAATGGGTTCGACAACCGCCGAAGTTACTGGGCCTACGTCTTCGGTCGCCTGGCACCCGGCATGACTCTCGACTCGGCGCGCACCGCGCTCGAACCCAGGTACCGCACGATCGTCACTGAAGTCGAAGCGCCGCTGCAGCAAGGCATGAGCGCGGCGACGATGGAACGATTCAAGAGCAAGGCGCTGGTCCTCGAACCCGGCCAACGCGGACAGAGTTCGGTGCATGAGGAGGCCGGCCTGCCGTTGCAGATTCTGTTCGGCGTCACCGGTATCGTGCTGCTGATCGCGTGTGCCAACATTGCCAACCTGCTGCTGGCGCGGTCGGCCGCGCGCGCTGGGGAAATGGCCGTGCGTTTGTCGATCGGCGCAAGCCGCCTGCAACTGATCGGGCAACTGCTGCTTGAGTCCTGCCTGCTGGCGCTGATGGGCGGCGCTGGCGGATTACTCGTGGCGCAGTGGACACTGCGCATCATCGGACAGATCCTGCCTGAAGATGCGGCGGCCACGCTGACGTTTGCCGTGGACTGGCCGATGATGGCGTTTGCCGCCGGCCTCTCCCTTGCCACCGGCGTGCTCTTTGGCCTCTTCCCCGCCATCCACAGCACCAGACCTGATCTCGCCACCACGCTGAAAGGCACGGCGGGTCAGCCGTCAGGAGGCCGGACCGCCGCTTTCTTCCGCGGCAGTCTGGTCGTCGGTCAAATGGCGTTGTCGATGGCGCTGCTGGCCGCTGCCGGGTTGTTCATCAAGAGCCTCTACAACGTCAGCAGAGTGGATCTCGGCCTCAAGGTCGACAACGTGGTGACGTTCTCCATCTCGCCGCAGCTCAACGGCTACACGCCCGAACGGTCAAAGGCGCTGTTCGCGCAGATCGAGGAGGCGCTCCGGGCGCAGCCCGGTGTCACCGGGGTGACCTCGTCGATGGTGCCGCTGCTGGCGGGCAGCAACTGGGGCAACAACGTGCGCGTCCAGGGCTTCGAATCCGGACCGGACGTGGATTCCAACTCGCGATTCAACGCCATCGGCCCGGCCTATTTCAGCACGCTCGGCATTCCCCTGATTGCCGGACGCGAATTCACCGAGAGTGACCGTCTCGACGGACGCCGGGTGGCCATCGTCAATGAAACCTTTGCCGAGAAGTTCAAGCTGGGCCGTGATGCGGTGGGGAAACTCATGGCCACCAGCGGCGGCAACGGTGAACTCGACATCGAGATCGTGGGCCTTGTGCAGGACGCCAAATACAGCCAGGTCAAGGACACCATTCCGCCGTTGTATTTCACGCCCTACCGGCAGGCCGAACGTCTGGGCTACCTGTCGTTTTATGTGCGCACGGGCATGGACCCGGACGTGTTCCTTCGCGCCATCCCCGGCGTGGTCGCCAACTTCGATCGCGACCTGCCGATCGAGGAGATGCGGACGCTGCCGCAGCAGGTGCAGGAGAACGTGTTCCTGGATCGACTGATCAGCACGATGTCTGCGACCTTCGCCGTCCTGGCCACCGTGCTCGCCGCCATCGGCCTCTACGGCGTCCTGGCGTATACGGTGACCCAACGCACCCGCGAATTTGGTCTGCGCATGGCCCTCGGTGCCGACGGCGCCAACGTGCGCCGTCTGGTCCTGCGTCAGGTCGCGATCCTGGCCGTGATCGGCGGGGCGATTGGCCTGGGCCTGGGCCTCGCCATCGGGGCCGGGGCGGAGTCGCAGCTCTTTGAAGTCACCGGCCGCGACCCGATCGTCTTTGCGTCGGCGTTTGTTGTCCTCGGACTGGTTGCGCTCGCGGCCGGGATCATCCCCGCCCATCGCGCCTCACGCGTCGAGCCGATGAAGGCGCTGCGCTGGGAATAGGGGTCCAGGAGTCCAGGAGTCCAGGGGTCCTACGGCCAGGTCGCAAACCAAGTTATGAAGGATCGCCAGCCCGCAGAACTTGAGACGGGCAACATCAGCGCGTGCACGGCGATGAAGAACACCAGCGACATCGGATAGGCCAGGTGGCGCTGGCCCGCGCGGCGGTCGCCGATGATCAGCGCGACCAGAATCAGTTCGACCGTCAGGAAGCTGCCGTGGAGGGCGTGCGGGAACTCCACCCATGGGGCGAGCTCACGCGCATACAGCCGCGTCAGGGCCGGAGGGAACGCCAGAAACACCGTCGCCACCATGTAGCGCTTGTGCGCCGCCGGTCGGCGGACGTTCAGCAGGGCCAACGTCACCAGCAGGACCAGAAACGCCACAGAAGGAATGTCGATGAACGCGAGCAGCAGCGGCAGGAACGGCGGCATCGCCGCGTTGAACTGCATCACCTTCACCATGTAGAGCGCGCTGATCACCAGGACGGGCAGCAGCGCCAGCGCTCCCCAGGCGACGCGTCGATGCCACACGCGCAACCCGCGGGCCATCAACCATGATTGGAGAATGAGCGCCAGCACCCACCCCGTGGCGGTGACGCCGTGCAGGGTGTGCCACGCACTGCCCCCGCTCAACGGGCGAAAAAACGACGGCCAGAAGCCAGCTACGATCGCCGCAAACGCAACGAGCAGGTACCAATGCGCCTGGCGGTAGGACATCGAGGACTCCTCCTGAATGCCGGGGTGGGCAAATCCTACATCAGCACGAACGCATCGGAACGCGTTCCGTCCTGCCACGTGAACGTCCGCACCCAGCGGAGACCAGCCATCGCCTTCAGCTGAGCGACATCCGCCTCAAATGAGCCCCTGAGGTAATACCGCTCGTGCACGAGCAGGTACCGGACGTGCCGGCGACGCAGGGCGAGGATCGATGACGGTTCGGGGAACGCCTGCAACTCGCCCACCAGTGCTTCATAGGAAGGCGGCGTGAAGCCGCTGTACCCGTTCACCAACGGTTGCCAGTGACGGGTGGAGTAATACATGTACGTCGGGTCCTGCGGCCCAGGCCGGCCATGAATCTGCCCGATGGGATATTCGCAGACGGCACCGCGTCTCTGCCCGGCGAGCCACTCGTACACGGCCGGACGGGATTCGCCCAACGCGTACACGATCGGCGGCCGCATCCAGCCCTCAACGGTGACTGCGGCGACGATCACGGCCACGACGATGGACGACACCACCGACGACCTGGATCGGAGAACGCGAGCCAGGGCGAGGCCGGAAAGAATCGAGAGGGCCAATCCGAGCAGAAGGCCGAAGCGTGCGGGCACCCGAAACGCGCGCATCGGGCCCACGTGCTCGAAGATCCACTCGAACGCCTTCGTGTTCGCCCCATGCGCAAGGAAGACATCCGTGATGCCGGCCCCCGCATAGGCCAGCCCTGCAGGTCCCCCAAGCACAGCCCCGGCCACGCCAATCGTCAACGTCACGTAGCCGGGAAACAGACGCCGCTCGGATGGGCCAGGCGAGCCCGCGTCGCCCCACATGCGAAGCTCGGGATGCGTGCGGAGAAAATCACGGCCCTCCGCGCTGTAGGGCCGGGTTGAATCCAGCGTGCGTTCACCCACTCGAGCGGAGCTCTCAACGAACGCGCGTGCCAGCGGCACCACGAGCACACCGGCCAACAGCACCGCGAGCCCCATTCCCGAAGCCAGACGGCCCCGCCTGGCACGATCCCGGGTGATCAGCAACATCACGCCGACGATCGCCACCGTGACGAGTCCGTACGCAAACACATACACGCCGGAGTAGGCCTGCGCTGCGAGCGCCAGCCCGCAGCCAGTCGCCCAGCGCCAGGGTGTGGTTGCCGCCGGCGCCTGAGCCATCCGGTGCAGGCACCACAACGCCAGGGGCCAGAACATCGTCATCTGCATCTGGACCTTCGCGAAGGCCTCGGCGCGATACGGGTACAGCGCGAACATCACGCCCGCCACCAGGGCCGCACCGCCGTGCCCGGTCAGCGAGCGCACGAGGACGAACATCGCGAGGCCCGACCCGGCATATCCAATCAGCACCAGCGCGTTGTGCGCGAGGATCGGATCGCCACCGGCCCACAGGATCGGAGTCACCAGTAGCGCCGGCACGAGCATCGGCTCCGAATAGGTGAGGGTCGTGGTTTCTGGAAAGAAGATATTGGCGTCGAAGATCGTCGACGGCGCGTGCACCAATGCCCGCGCCACCCACGCCAGCGCCCAACTGTTGAGGAGCGGATCACCGAAGTCGCTGACGTGGGTCGGCAACGTCAGCACAAACGGCCACGTGGCAATCACCACGAGCGTCGTGATGACCACCGCCGCCCGCATCACTGACATGCCTGCCCTTGGACCCCTGGACTTCTGGACTTCTGGACCCCAGGACTCCTGGACCCCTTAGCGCCGACTGCCGATTTCCTCGTACAGAATCGCCGACGCCACGATGCCGTTGTGGAAGTTGTCGAGATCGAGCTTTTCGTTCGGCGCGTGCGCGTTTTCGTCGGGCAGACCGACACCAAACAGCACGGACGGAATACCGAGTTCTTCCTGGAACGTCGCGACGACTGGAATCGAACCCCCTTCGCGGCAGAACACCGGCGTCTTGCCGAAGCCCTGCTCGATGGCCCGGCCGGCGGCGCGCACGTAGGTGTTGTCGAAGTCCGCCATCCACGGCTTGCCGCCGTGCATCCGGGTGACTTTCACCTCAACGGTCTTCGGCGCCAGTTCCTTCACGTAGGCCTCAAACAGATCCGCGATCTTGTCGGGATGCTGGTCGGGCACAAGGCGCATGCTGACTTTGGCCATCGCCACGGCCGGCAACACGGTCTTGGCGCCTTCGCCCGTAAACCCGGACAACATGCCGTTCACTTCGAGTGTGGGTCGTCCCCATCGGCGTTCGAGCGTCGTGAATCCGGTCTCGCCGAACAACTTCGGCGCGCCCAGTTCCTTCATGTAGCGCTTGTCGCTCCACGGCAGCTTCTTCCACTCATCGCGCTCGGCCTGCGTGAGTTCGCGCACGTCATCGTAGAAGCCAGGCACCTTGATGCGGCCGCTGTTGTCGCGCATCTTCGCGAGCATCTGCGCGAGCACCATCGCGGGGTTGGCCACCGATCCCCCGAAAATCCCCGAGTGCAGGTCGCTGTTGGATCCGCGCACGTCGATCTGGAAGTACGTGAGGCCGCGCAGGCCGTAACAAATCGACGGCACGCCACGGTCGAACATGGCCGAGTCGGAAATCACCACCACATCGGCACCAAGCGTCGCCTTGTTGGCCTTGATGAAGTTGTCGAGGTTCTTCGACCCGACCTCCTCCTCGCCCTCAATGATCACGCGGAGGTTGACGGGCAACTTGCCGTGCTGCTTCATGTGGGCCTCGATGGCCTTGAAGTGCATGAAGACCTGGCCCTTGTCGTCTGCCGAGCCACGCGCGTAGATCTCGCCATCACGCACCGTGGCTTCAAACGGCGGCGTTTCCCACAGGTCCAGCGGATCCACGGGCTGGACGTCGTAGTGGCCGTAGAAGAGGATCGTCGGCGCGCCTTCCGCGTGGAGCCAGTCGCCGTACACCACGGGGTTGCCCGGCGTATCAACGAGTTTCACGTTCTCAAGGCCCACCCGGGTCATCTCCGCAGCGGTCCATTCGGCGCAGCGGCGCACGTCGCCCTGATGCTCCGGCAGGGCGCTGATGGAGGGAATCGCGAGGTAGTCCTTGAGTTCCGTGACGTACCGGTCGCGGTTGGTGTGAATGAAATCGATGACCTTGATCATGGCGCCCACAGCATATCGCAGGGCCCCAGTCCCCCCGCGGGATAGTCCGCAGTCTCACCAGCCTGAGGGCCAGCCAGCCCCAATACTGCTGCCTGAACACGGCGACCCGCAGTGGCACGTCCGTTGCAGTAATGAACAGCTTTATGGAGGTCTGCCCTTATGCGTAAATTCCTACTCCTCGTCGGCGCCCTCGCGTGTGTCTCCGTTGCCGTCGCTGCCCAGCATTCAAACGTCGTTGAAAAGGCCGTCAAGTCGTCGATCACGATCGCCTCGGACGTGTACTTTGGAGAGCACCTGCTCAAGACCGGCGAATACCGCGTCGTGTGTGACCGGGAGTCGATCAGCGTGAGCGACAGCAAGACCGGCAAGCTGGCGTTCAAGGTCGAGTGCAAGGGCAAGGAAATGCCGAAGGCCAGCGAGATGACGTCCCTGTATGTGTCGACCGATCCGTCAGGCAAGAAGAAGGTCGACAAATTGCTCATCAAGGGCAGCGCCATCGAACACGTGTTCTGAAGCCTCGGCCAACGCCGCTGTAGGTAAGATACGGGGCACATGTCCGCCCCGCGCGTCCGTCGTGTTCTCCGGGTCCTCGGCCTGGTCGTTCTGGTCTTCCTGATTGCGGTCGCCGCAGTGGCGAGTTGGGCATGGTGGCAGGTTGGACGGAGTCGTCCCCTGTTGACCGGTGCGGTGACACTGCCTGGCCTGTCGGCCGAGGTCACGATCGATCGCGACGAGTTGGGAGTGCCCGCCGTCCGGGCGGCAACAAAAGACGATCTTGCGCGTGCGCTCGGATTTCTGCACGCGCAGGATCGTTTCTTTCAGATGGATCTCGCGCGCCGGCGCGCTGCCGGCGAGTTATCCGAACTCTTCGGCCGCACGGCCCTGGCCACCGATCGCAGCGCACGACTCCACCGGTTCCGCGCGCGTGCAACAGCCGCGTTCGCCCACAACTCCGCTGAACACCAGGCCGCCATTGTCGCCTACACCGAGGGTGTGAATGCCGGGTTGGCCGCGCTTGCTGCCCCGCCGTTTGAGTACCTTCTGCTGCGTCAGACGCCGCGGCCGTGGGTGCCTGAAGATTCGTTCCTGGTCATTGCGTCGATGTTCTTCAACCTGCAGGACGCCAACGGCACCGGCGAAGCGCGCCTCGGCGCGCTCGCCGAGGTGCTGCCGCTGCCACTCGTCGAGTTCCTCAATTCGACGTCGTCAGACTGGGATACTCCGGAGCTCGGATCCCCGCTGCCGGCGCCGGTGCCGCCTGGGCCGGAGGTGTTTGATCTGCGCACGGCGAAGACTGTTGCTCTGAGGCCGACAGTACGGAGCCTCGGGGCTTTAGCCCCGCGGACAGACACCTGGGCTGAAGCCCGGGTGCTCCATCAGGAATCTGAATCCGACCTCCGAGGGAGCAACAACTGGGCCGTCGCAGGCTCACGCACAGCCGACGGTCGCGCGATTCTTGCCGACGACATGCATCTGGGCTTGAGCGTGCCGAACACCTGGTATCGCGCGTCGGTCACCCGGCCTCACAACGGACGCGACCTCACCGTGACGGGCGCCACGTTGCCTGGTGCACCCGCGATGATTGTCGGGTCCAACGGCACGATCGCCTGGGGGTTCACAAACACAACCGCCGACTGGACTGATCGCGTGCTGCTGGACGTGCGGGGCACGGGCGACGTCGCTGAATACCGCACGCCTGACGGGTGGCGGCGCTTCGACATCGAACGCGAGACCATTCTGGTGGACGGCGAGGCGGCTGAGACCATCGATGTCCGTCACACGATTTGGGGACCCGTTGAGGGTCCAGACGCACAGGGACGGCTTCACGCCATTGTGTGGGTTGCGCACTTTCCCGAGGCGCTGAACCTCGGGCTCGCCGACATGGACACGGTCACGACGCTCGACGAGGCGATCGTGACCGCGAATCTGGCCGGTCTGCCGGCGCAAAACGTGACGATGGCGGACAACCGTGGTGGTATTGCATGGACCATCGGCGGACGGATTCCCAGACGTGAAGGTTTCGACGGCCGGTATCCCACGTCGTGGGCTGATGGCACGCGTCGATGGAATGGGTGGTACGGGCCCGACGAGTATCCGCGCATCGTGAATCCTGAGAGCGGCGTGATCGTCACCGCGAACAACCGCATCGTGTCGGACGGGCATCTGGCGATGCTGGGCGACGGCGGCTACGATCCGGGCGCGCGGGCGCGGCAGATTCGCGACGGACTGCTGTCGCGCGACAAGGCGACCATCGCGGACATGCTGGCTGTGCAGCTCGATGACCGCGCGATCCTGATGACACGCTGGCGCGATCTGGCGCTGACGACCATGGGGAACGCGGGTGAGACACCGGCCAGGACGGAGTTTGTCCGGTTGCTGCAGACGACCTGGACGGGCAGGGCGTCGATCGACTCTGTGGCGTACCGGTTGGTTCGTCAGTTCCGACTGAAAGCGACCGAACTGGCGTGGGCGCCGTTTGTCGCAAGGGTGCGCACCATTTCGCCAAACTTCCCTGCAATGCCTGGTCGCGCCATCGAGGGACCGGTATGGGCATTGCTGACCGCGCAGCCTGCGCATCTGCTTGATCCAAAGTACGCCGACTGGCACGCATTGATGGTGGATGCCATCGATCA
>CAZLJG010000038.1:0-16838 GCA_964559545.1 uncultured Solibacteraceae bacterium
GTGCCGCTCTCGTACCGCGACATCAAGAAAACCGATCGCGACAGCATGGTCTGCGACATCCTCGACCGCTTCGCCATCGTCGGCAAGAAGGATCTGTATCCGAATCAGTTGTCGGGTGGACAGCAGCAGCTGGTGGCCGTGGCGCGCGCGGTGATCGCCAACCCGAAGGTCATCCTGGCGGACGAACCCACCGGCAACCTGCACTCGAGTCAGGGCCGCGAAATCATGGAGCTGTTCAAGAAGCTCAATGACGGGGGCACCACGATCATTCAGGTGACCCACTCGGAAGCCAACGCGGAATTCGGATCCCGCATCATCGAACTCAAAGACGGCTGGGTGGTCGGCGCCGCCCAGGGCCAGTAGGCCGGCCATGCCCCTGCGTGCGTGGCTGGTCCTCCTGTTCGCCGCAGGTGTGGCGACAGCCTGTGACCGTCCAGAGCCCCCCAAACAGTACGAGCTGACCGGGCAGATTCTGGCCGTCAAGGACAACGGGCAGGAACTCACCATCAAACACAACGACATCCCCGGTTACATGCCCGGCATGACCATGACGTTCCCGGTGGCCGCGAGCTCACTGATGGTGGGGCGCGAGCCTGGGGAACTGATCGCAGCCACGCTGGAAGTGGATGGCCTGAAATACCAACTGACGGCGATCAGCCGCACCGGAATGGCCGAGCTGCCGCAGGGCACCAACGAAGTGGCCATGGCGGGCGGCATCCTCGAGGCCGGCGATCCGATGCCGGACGCGGCGTTGATCGATCACACCGACCGTCGGCGATCGCTCGCAGAGTGGCGCGGCACGCCGGTGCTCGTGACCTTCATTTACACGCGGTGCCCGCTGCCCAACTATTGCCCGTTGATGGACCGGCACTTTGTCACCATCCAACGCACCATCGCCGAGGACGCGGCGTTACGCGGTCAGCTGAAACTGCTCTCGATTTCCTTCGACGCCGAGTACGACACCCCCGCGGTGCTGGCTGCGCATGCCGCGACGCTGAAAGCCGACACGTCCATCTGGACGTTCCTCACCGGCGACCGCGTCACCGTGGATCGCCTCGCCGCGAAGTTTGGTGTCGGCGTCATTCGCGGCCCGGACGGCGCGACCGAGATCACTCACAATCTGCGCACGGCCCTTTTTGCCGCTGACGGCACGCTGCTGAAGGTGTACCCCGGCAGCGACTGGGCCCCGCGCACCGTGCTGGCGGATCTGCGTGCGCATCTTGCCCGATAACCCACCCGATCGCGCCTGTTTCACACGCGCCGAGCGGCGCGTCATTGATCGTCTGACCACGCCACGCGCGGTGCAGCACTATCTGAACGGTCTCGACTACAACACGGAGCCGCCCCCGGGAGGGCCACAACAGCGCACGTTTCGGAGTGTCGTGGCCACGGGTATGGCGCATTGCCTGGAAGCGGCGCTGACAACGGCCGTGATTCTCGAACAACACGGGTACCCGCCGACCGTGATGAGCCTCGAGTCGGTCGACGGACTCGACCACGTGATCTTTGTCTACAAGACACGCACGGGGTGGGGATCCGTGGCCAAATCACGCGACCCGGGCCTGCACGGCCGCAAGCCGGTGTTCCGATCCCTGCGCGAGCTCGCGCTCACCTACTTCGAGCCGTTCATCGACACTACCGGCTGCCTGCGCGCGTACGGCATGGTGGACCTTCGTGTGCTGGGTCGTTACGACTGGCGCTTCTCCACCGGGCATGTGTGGAAGGTGGAGCGCCTGCTCTACGAGATCCCGCACACGAAGATCCCGATCTCGCAGTCTCGAGTGGATCGCCTGCGGCGTCGCTACTTCACGTTCAGGCGCGAGCATCCCGGCGTGAAGCCGGTGGCGTACTACGACCGGTCCACGTGGTCCGAGCTGCCCGCACACTTCACCCAGCGACGACGGTGAACGTCTTGGGAGGGCTGGTGCCTCCCTCGTCGGTGACCGTGAGGAGCCGGTCGCCCAGCGGCGCGTCGGCCGCGATGATCAGCATCACCGTCATGGCCCCTTCGTCGGTGACCGTCACTGCCCCGACCGTGACGCCGACACCGTTCACCATCACGGAGCTGGCCGCGGTGAAATAGGCCCCGACGAGCGTGACCGAGACCGTGGTGCCGCGGGCGCCGGACGCGGGCGTCACCGAGTAGAGCTCCGGCGGCGACGGCACGACGCGGAACGTGACCGGATCCGTCGTGCCACCAGGCGTCGTGACGGTGACGTCACGGTCCCCGAGGGTTGCGCCACCGGTGATGGCAAATGTCGTCTGAATCGTGGTCGAGTTGACCACCACCACAGCGCCGACGGTGACTCCGGATCCTGACACCGCCACGGTGGCACCCTCGACGAACTGGGTCCCGGTCAGTGTCACGTCAACCGTCGAGTTTCGCGCATACGCGGTGGGTGTGATGCTGGTCAGCGTCGGCGGTGACAGCGGTTTGGGCTTGACCGTGAACGTGAGAGCCGCGCTGCGCCCCTGCGTCGTGGACACGGTGACTTCGCGTGGCCCCGCCGATGCCTCCGGCGCGATGACAAACGTCGCCACAATCCGTGAGTCGTTGGTGACCGTGACCGTGCCCACGTTGATGGAGTCACCGCTGACCTCCACTCGCGCGCCGGCAAGAAAGTGCGCCCCACTCACGACCACCTCGACCGTTGAATCGGGGAATCCCGTGTTCGGCCCCAGACTTGAGAGCACCGGTGCCGACCCGGCTGCAGGCACAGGGCGTGTCGGAGCGTTGTCACAGCCGACGGCAGTGAACAACACCAGTGCGAGTCCTGCACACACCCACCCATGACGAGACACGCGACGGTTCACCATGAAATCAGGCTACCGAGCGCGCGCACGGGGCCGCTATGTCACATTGCACACCCCTGCTGGTGTGCGTGATCCGTCAGTCCAGATCGAAATCCCTGGTGGGTTTGGAGATCGGTTCGGCCTGGGCCTGCTTGAGGGCGTCTTCAAAGCGCTTGGACAATGCGTCGCCGCGGCTCTTTTCGGACAACACCGACTGCTCGAACAGGGCTTCCCGCCTCGCCTTCTCCTCGGCAAGGATGCGATGCGCATCGTCCAGTTCGGGTTTGTCGGAACGTTCGGGTTCCACGTGGCGCACCACCCGCTTGAGGCCTTCGTCAATGACGAGTGTGCTGTGACAGCAGGGGCAGGTGACGTCGAATTCGGTGCGGAGGCGACCCATCGGATTATCATAGGCCCATGCGCAACGTCCGCCCCACACTGCGGCTCCCCAGCCTGGTGGCGACTCTTGTTACCTTTGCACTTGTGACCGCCGCCTGCGGCGGAGGCGCCGGCACCCGCGTCATCACCCCGACCGACGCGGCCGGGCAGCCCATCCGCCCGGGGCAGCCGATCGAGGTGCCTCAGACCGATGCCACGCCACCTCCGCCCCCGCGAGGCGTCCTCGCGGGCCGGGTGCTCGCGTTTGAGACCGGCGCGCCCATTGCCCGGGCGCGCGTGATTCTCACGGCGGACCAGGTCGGCCCTGACGGCAAGCCACTGCTGCCGTTTCCCCGTGTGCTGCTGACGGCGGCCGACGGTACCTTCCGCTTTACGGATCTGCCGGCAACCGACACCTTCCTGCTCACCGTCACCAAGAGCGGATTTGCACCCCGGGCCTACGGCGAGGCACCACCGGCGGTGACCCCGACGCTGATCACGCTGGCGCAGGATGAGGTCAAGGAAGACGTGCTCGTCCGGTTGTCGGTGCAGGTCTCGATCTCAGGCCGTGTGTTGGATGAAGACGGGACGCCGTTTGCCGGGGCCCTGGTGGAAGCCATGCGTCCGATGTTTGATGGCGAACGCCGGACCCTGGTGCCCGTGTCCGAGGCGATCACCGACGACCGCGGTGAATTCCGCCTGGTCGGCGTGCCGCCCGGCCAGTACTACGTGAGCGCATTCGACCCGGCCTTTGGCAACATTGGAGACAAAGACGGACAGCTGTTTTACTCCCCCACGTTCTACCCGGGCGTCGTGTTCCCCGATGAAGCGACACGGATCACGCTGGACCCTGGCGTCGCGTCCGAGCGACTCGAGTTCAAACTGCAGATCATTCGTCCGTCCCGCGTACAGGGATCGATCAGCACACCGATCGAGGCCGGCGGCGTGTCGAAGCAGCTGATCGCGGCCGCCGTCATCATCAGCCCGATGCGCAACGACCAGTTCTCGCTGTTCACGCTGACGGAACCTGAAATGGAACCGGGCGGACAGTTCATGTTCTCGAACGTGCCGCCGGGGCGCTACCGCATCCAGGCGCGCGGAGAAACAGAACGTGAAGGCGTCACGTTGTTCAGCGTCTTCACCCTGAACGTGGACGGCACCGATCGCCAGAACACCGACATGACGCTCTCGCGCGGCGCGGTCGTGTCGGGCAAGGTGGAATGGGAAACCACCTCCGGTCGACTCCCCCTCGACCGCAAGAGCCTCATCGTCCGCATGCCCATGGAAGACGGCAACGAGTTCGGCGACTCGGTCTCCGGCTATGTCGGCGCGGACGACCAGTGGACGATCCGCGGCATCATGGCGGGCCGGCACTTCTTCCGGATGGAAGGCCTCCCGGAAGGCTGGTATATGAAGCGCGTCGAATACCGCGGCGCCGACGTGACCGATATCCCGTGGCAGTTCGACTACAACGAAGTGGTCCCCGGCTTCACCGTGGTGCTCTCGGACCGCCAGACTGTTGTGCGCGGATTTGTCACGGCGGAAAAAAATGACGACGTGCAGAGTTATGCGGTGGTGGCGTTCTCCACCAGTCCTCTGCACTGGACTCCGCTCAGCCGGTACACGCAGCTGGTGTATCCCGATGCGCTGGGTCGTTACGAGATTCGCGGTCTGCCCGCCGGCCAGTACGTGATGGCCGCCACCCGTGAATTTGACCGCAGCGACCTGCACGACGCCCGCATCTTCGACCGCCTGTTGTCGCAGCCCGGCGTGACCCCGGTCTTTCCGTTGAAGGAAAGTCAGGTCTGGCGTCAGGACGTCCAGCCCGTCAGACGACGGCCCGGGATCAACCGCTGACCGTGAACCTCCGGATCGTCACCTACAACATCCATCGCGGCCGGGGTCTCGACCGTCGCACCCGCCCCGAACGGATCGCCGATGTGCTGCGCCCGCTCGAAGCAGACGTCATCGCGATGCAGGAAGTGATCGGGCCCGGGCTCACCTCTCCCGGCCACGCCGAAATCATCGGTGCCGCGCTCGGGATGGGCTGGATCATGGGACCGGTGCGTGAACTGCGTCAGCACCAGTTCGGGAACATGATCCTCAGCCGGTACCCGATGTGGAATCACGCGCAATATGACCTGTCATGGAAGACGTGTGAGCCCCGAGGTGCGCAGCGCGTGGCGATCGATGTCGGCCCCGGCACGTTGCAGGTGTACAACGCGCATCTGGGCACGGCGCTGCTCGAACGCCGCTACCAGGCCGAGCGGCTCGGCACGTGGGTCCACGACCGACGCGTGTCGAGTCCCAAGATTCTGCTTGGTGACTTCAACGAGTGGTCCCGCACACTCGCGGGCGACATCCTCGCTGAGCGACTCAACAGCATCGACCTGTTCCCGTTCCTCAAGCGCCGCCGCACCTACCCCGGCTTCTTCCCCCTCCTCCACCTCGACCACATCTACTACGAAGGCGACATCACCGTGCGGGACGTCTCCCTCCCGACGTCGCGGATGGCCAAACTCGCGTCAGACCACCTCCCGCTAATCGCAGATATAGCCGTCAAATTCTGACCACTTGACATACGCGAAATCATAGTGATATCACTTTGGCATCGCCTAGGAGGGTTCCTGGCGTCACTGGAGGAGATTATGGTTCGCGAACGGGTGCGGTCGTCGATGTCTGGGTGGGTCATGTTGCCGGTGTTGCTGCTCATCATCGGACTGGCCGTGATGGTCATGATCGGGCTGGCGCAGTCGGTGGTGGATGAACCACCCGTCGGGACCATTCTCGGGATGGTCGGGGCTTCCCTGGTAATCCTGGTCACCTCGGTCTGCCTGTTCGGATTCTTCGTGGTTGATCCCAACGAAGCCAAGGTCATGACTCTGTTTGGCCGGTACTGGGGCACCGTGAAGCAGGATGGCTTCCACTGGGCCAATCCGCTGCTCACCAAACGTCACATCACGCTGCGCGTCCGCAACTTCGAGAGCGCCCAAATCAAGGTCAACGACCTCGAAGGCAACCCCATCGAAATCGCAGCGGTCGTGGTCTGGAAAGTCACTGACACCGCCGAGGCGTGTTTCGAGGTGGACAACTACGAGCACTACGTGAAAGTGCAGAGCGAGGCCGCCGTGCGCAACCTGGCGACGCATTATCCGTACGATGCGCACGAGGAACATCACAAGTCCCTGCGCGGCAACACGGCGGAAATCGCTGAGCAGCTGAAGGGCGAAGTGCAGGCTCGCCTGGCCAAGGCGGGTGTGGAAGTGCTTGAAGCACGGATCAACCACCTGGCCTACGCACCGGAGATTGCCTCCGCCATGTTGCAGCGCCAGCAGGCCGGTGCCATCATCGCCGCCCGTCAGCGCATCGTCGAAGGCGCGGTCGGCATGGTGGAGATGGCCCTCGAACTGCTGTCCCAGCGGGATGTGGTCACGCTCGACAACGACCGCAAGGCGGCGATGGTCAGCAACCTGCTCGTGGTGTTGTGTGGTGACCGCAACACACAGCCCGTGATCAACACCGGCACGATCTATCAATAGGCCTGAAGGTGTTTGATGGCCGACCGTAAACCGTTCCTGCTGCGCATGGATCGTCAGCTGCTCGACGCGTTACAGCGTTGGGCGAACGACGACCTGCGCAGCTTGAACGGACAGATTGAGTTTGTGCTTCGCCGCGCGCTGCAGCAGGCCGGACGGCTGCCTGACAAAAAAGACGAGAACTAGCCCTCTTCTTCGAAGTCGGGCTGCACGTGCGGCGGGTGTCGGGTGGACGCGCGCATCGCTTCGCGATGGTCGTACACGGGAAGGCCGGCGACGTGCAGGTGCATCTGGCAGCCGTCGGCCTTCGCGAGCACCAGCACGGTGATCGGACTGCCTTCGACGCCGGCGCGGAACGTCACTTCACAGCCACAGGCCAGACGGGCGGCCACCAGTGGGTGAATCGGTGTCTGCGCCATGGTCAGTTCCCCTCGATCAACTTCTTCACACGGTCCTCGAACCACTGCTTCGATTCGGTGCCCGTGTGTTTGTAGTCCACCGTGCCATCGGCCTTGATGAACCACGAGACCGGCAGTGAGTACGCGCCGTAGTGTTCCTGGAGTTCGTCGTGGCCGAGGCCGACCAGCACGGGGTAGTTCATCTTGAACTCCTCGGCGAACGTCCGCAGGTCTTCCGGCTTGTCGTCCACGGAAATGCCGAGGACGATGAACTTCTGGTCGCGGTATTTCTCCACCAGCTCCACAAACGCAGGAATTTCGTGGCGGCAGGGCGCGCACCAGGTCGCCCAGAAATTGATCACCATCGGCCGCCCCTTGTAGTCGCTCAGGCGGACGTCGTTGCCATTCATGTCTTTCAGGGTGTAGTCGAGCTTGGCCATCTCGCCTTCCGGCGCACAGGCGGCCGGCCACACGGCGATCGCGGCGGCCAGGCCGACGGCCACGGCCCAGCGGGCCACCCACGGCTTCGTCACGGTCATGCTTCAACCTTATCGCGTCGGGGTGATGCCCACAAGGGACAACCCGGGCGGAACCGGGCGGTTTCCCGCCTCTCTGCAGGGGCGGCCACAGGCATGACCTTTGCTCAGGCAGGAGCCGGGCGTCCCGGTCGGTGGACAGTCGTCACATCTGGTCACCGACGCGGAGCGTAGCTGTTGCAGTAGTAAGATTCGACCTGGTTCCGTTCTTTTTGAGGTGACGTTATGTCGATGCGCCGTCCGCGCATACTCGCGCGAGTGACCACCCTGCTGGCCGTTGTGATGGCCACGCTTATCGCGGCTCCCGTCGCGGCCCAGACGCCGTTTGTGCCGTACTTCGGCAAGAACCGCGTGAAATACGACAAGTTCCAGTGGCACATCTACGAGACTGAACACTTCGAGATCTACTACTACCCCGAACTCGAGCAGCATCTGGAGCGGGTCGCGTCGTACGCCGAGAGCGCGTATCAGCGCATCAGTTCCGAACTCAAACACGATCTGGCGAAGCGGGTACCGCTCATCCTCTTCAAGACACAGAGTGAATTCCAGCAGCAGGACATCTCGGGCGGCGAATTGCCCGAAGGGGTGCTGGCGTTTGCCGAACCGTATCGCGACCGGATGGTGTTGCCGATCGACGAACCGCCGGACCAGCTGTACCGGCTGATCACGCACGAACTGACCCATGTCTTCGAGTTCGATGTCATCCCGCGCGGCCTGATGGGCTCGTCGATTCCCCTGTGGGTGGACGAGGGGCTCGCCAACTACATGGCCGGCTACTGGAACGTGCTCGACCTGATGCAGGTGCGCGACGCCGCGCTGAGCGACAACGTGCCGCGTATGAGTGAGTTCGAAAGCCAGCCCCTGTCGGGCCGGCTGCCCTATTCGATGGGCCACGCGGCCTTCGAGTTCATCTCCTCCAAGTGGGGGCAGGATGGCCTCCGGCAGTTCCTGTTCTCGCTGCGCAAGAACGTCATCGGTGGCGGCGAGAGCGCGTATGAGGAGGCGCTGCGCGTCAAGCCTGAAGAGTTCGACGAGCAGTTCGACCGCTACATCAAGGAGCGCTTCCGCGCGTTCCGCGACAAGGAACGCCCGGCGGACTACGGCCGGAACCTGGCGCCCCGCCCGGGTCGTTCGAAGTACGTCTCGGTATTGTCGATTGAGCCGTCTCCGATCGGCGACGTCATCGCGACCGTCGTGGGTAACTCCAAGGACCAGGAACTGGACATCGTGCTGCTGTCGGCCAAAGACGGCCAGGTCATCCGCAACCTGACGGAAGGGTTTGACCACCGCAAGGGCTGGGAGTATCTCGCGACAGCCGGCGGCCTGCGCGGCAACATGGTGCCGTGGATCTCCTGGGCGCCGAAGGGCGACCGTATCGCGTACTTTGTGCGCACGGAGAAACACAAGTCCCTGGTCATTCAGGACGTGGTCAGTGGTCGTGTGGAACAGCGGCTGAACCTCGAACAGGTCGACGCGCCGGAATCCCCGGCCTTCAGTCCCGACGGTCAACGCGTGGCGTTCTCGGCGCTCAAGGGCGCCGTCAGCGACATCTTCGTCGTGGACCTGGCCACCGGGAACGTGACGAACCTGACCAGCGACGACTTCGCCGACTACGCGCCGACATTCGCGCCTGACGGCCGCACGGTGGTGTACACGGCGCGTGTCAGCGGCAACGACAAGTTGTTCCGCGTCGGCGCCACCGGCGGCGCCAAGACGCAGCTGACCTTCGGCACCCACGATGACACCGCCGCGAAGTTTTTTGATGCGACGACGCTGTATTTCATCTCGACGGCGACCGACCCTGCCGTGATGCTGGCGCCGGAAGTGGCGCGTGACGGCAACATCCCGAACATCTGGTCGTTGAACCTGTCGTCGGGCGAATTGCAGCAGTGGACCGACGCGGCGACGGGCAATGTGTCGCCCGCCATCCTGCGCGAAGGCAACACGACGCGTGTGGCGTTTGTGTCGTACTACAAGGGCGACAACGGCATCCACGTGATGAGCCGTGACAAGCCCCTGCTCGCCGTGCCGTCGTCGGACTTCGGTGCGCCTGGCCCGATCATCGACTTCCAGCCGCCCCTGAGCCACACGCTGGTGCGCGACAACATTCACCGCAAGGGCATGTGGGAGAAGCTGACGCTGGATGGCCGCCCCCCGGTGAACCTCGGAGTCACCAGCGGCGGCGACTTCTTCGGCGGCACGCAGATCTCCTTCAGTGATTTGCTGGGCGGCAAACAGATCAACTTCTTCGCCTCGTCGGTCTCGCAGTACCGCACGATGGCGGCGACCTACATCAACATCGAGAACCGGATTCAGTACTCGGCGCAGGCGTTCTCGCAGGATGTGTTTTATTACGGCCAGATCGACAACTACCTCTACAGCGCCGGGCTGGTGCCGTTCATCGATCGTGACCGCGCGCTGTCGGTGAGAACCCAGCGCGGCGTCACCGGCTTTGCGATTTACCCCTTCAACCGGTACACGCGGTTGGAACTCTCCGGCGGCTACGTCTATCTGCGTGAGCGGTACGCCGACCAGGAACTGCAGGACATCTCCGAGGAGTACCAGCGCCAGAACTTCGGCACGACGTTCTACCAGAGTGGTCACGTGGTGCCGCTGGGCTTGTCGCTGGTCCACGAGACGACGGTCTTCCGCGAGTACGGTCCTGTCTCCGGCACGGCGGCGAACATCGGTGTGCAGTACTCACCAAAGATCGGCAACTCGCTGACGCGACGCACGGTTGAGGGTGACGTGCGGTTCTACCAGCGCATCGGCACCAACGGCGTGCTGGCGTTCCGCGGTCGCGGCCTGAAGAGCTGGGGCACCAACCCCGACTTCCTGTTCTTCGGCGGCAACTCGGAAATGCGCGGCTACGAGTACCTCGAGTTCCTCGGCCACAAGGCGTTTTTCGCCAACCTCGAACTGCGTATCCCGCTGGTCGAGGCGATGTTGACGCCCCTGGGCGTCGTGGGCGGCCTGCGCGGCACCGCGTTCTTCAACATCGGCGGTGCCGGCATCAACGGGCAGTCGTTCACGCCGTTTACCCGCAAGGAAGAAATCCTGCCGGTACTCGTGGACTACGAGTTTGATCCGCTGGTCGGCTACACGCCGGTGATTGTGGACGTGAACTTCTCCGGCTTCCGCCTCAAGGACGCCCGCGCGTCCTACGGCATCGGGCTGCAGAGTTTCCTCCTCGGCTTCCCGATGCACTTCGACTGGTCGTGGAAGACCCACCTCAACCGCGACTACGAGGACCTGATCTATTACTACTCCGGCGGCAGCGAAGCCTTCCGGAAGGTCAAGTTCTCGTTCTGGATCGGGTACGACTTTTAAATGCCGTCACCGCAGGATTCATACACCGAGATGGTGCAGGTCGTGCTGCCGAACGATGCCAACCCTTTGGGGTTCATCCTCGGCGGCACGGTCATGCATCTGATTGACATCGCCGGCGCCATTGCCTGCCACCGGCACACCCGCAGTCTGCTCGTGACGGCCGCAGTGGATGACCTGCAGTTCCTGCACCCGATCAAGGTCGGGGACCTGATCATCCTGCAGGCGCGCGTGAGCGCCGCCTGGAAGACCTCCTTGGAAGTGGAAGTCGAGGTCTATTCGGAAGAAACATTGACCGGCGTGCGGCGCATGACCAGCCGCGCGTATCTGACGTTTGTCGCCATTGATCGTGAAGGTGGCAAGGTCACGATTCCCCCACTCGAACTCACCACGGACGCGGAACGCGCGAATGCCGCCGGCGCCGAAGCCCGCCGCCGCGCCCGGTTGGCCCGCAAAGCCCAGCCGTCGAGTTAGACGTTTCTGAGACGCACGCGCCGGACGGCGTGCTCGGGGCCTTTTTCGAGAATCAGGCGCGCGCGTTCGCGCGTCGGGAAGATGTTGTCCCGCAGGTTGACGCCGTTGATCGTGCGCCAGATGTCGCGTGCGGTCTCCACGGCCTGCGCGTCGGTGAGGGAGGAGAAGCGGTGGAAGTAGGATCGGGGATCGCGGAACACCGTCTCGCGCAGCGTCTGGAACCGCGCGACGTACCACGCCTCGATGTCGGCTTCATCCGCGTCCACATAGATCGAAAAGTCGAAGTAGTCCGACACAAACATCCGCGCCGACCGCCCGGCATGCCCGTCTCCGGTCTGCAACACGTTCAGGCCCTCGACAATGACGATGTCGGGGCGATCAACGACCTGGAATTCGCCGGGAAGGATGTCGTAGGACTGATGCGAGTAGACCGGCGCGTGGACGGCGCCACGAGCCGCTTTGACGTCGGCCATGAACTGGACGAGTGTGCGGACGTCGTAGCTCTCGGGAAACCCCTTGCGCGCCATGAGTCCGCGCTCTTCGAGCACCCGGTTGGGATGCAGGAAGCCGTCGGTGGTGACGAGATCCACGCGGGGATGATCGGGCCAGCGCGCCAACAGGGCGCGCAGGATGCGGGAGAAGGTGCTCTTCCCCACCGCCACGCTGCCCGCGACGCCGATGACGTAAGGAATGGGCGCCGGCAGGCTCCCCAGGAACGTGTCGGTCGCCTTGTGCAGCGTCTGCGTGGCGGAGACGTGCAGGTTGAGGAGCCGCGAAAGCGGGAGGTAAATCGTCTCGACTTCTTCGAGCGAGACCCGTTCGTTGAGGCCCTGCAGTTCAGCGAGGTCGGATTCGCTGAGCGTCAGCGGCGTGGCGGCCCGCAGGGCCGACCACGACCGCCGATCGAAATCGAGATACGGAGACGCCACCTACTTGTTGTAATGGGCGGCGTTTTCCTCGATGAAGCTCTTCCACTTGTCCGGCACTTCGTCGAGCGCAAAAATGGCTTCGACGGGACACGCCGGCACACACGCGCCGCAATCGATGCACTCATCGGGATGGATGTAGAGCATCTTGGCTTCTTCGTAGCCCCCTTCGTCTTTCCGGGGGTGGATGCAGTCAACCGGGCACACGTCCACACAGGCGGTGTCCTTGGTGCCGATGCAGGGCTCGGTAATGATGTACGCCATAGTGAGGGCATTTTATACGGAAATGCCCTGTGTTTCGTGTGAGGAGGACTCTGTGAGTGTTTCGTCCCGTTGTGCAGCCGCCCTGGTGGCGTCCGCGTTGGTCGTATTTTTGTCCCCCCTCGTGGGTGTCGCGCACGCCCAGACACCACCGCCCGCGCCCCCGGCCGCGGACGCTGACGACTACGGCATCAGCCTGGCGCAGCCGGATTTTCGTCTGGCGGCCCTGCCCACCTCCCTGCGGATTCCCAAAGGACGATTTGCGTTCGGGATGTCCCACCGGTTTTCCCGGCCGATCGCCGGCACCTGCCCGGACGAGGGCCCGAAGCCTGATGGCTGCGGCGGCATCGGCGCGTTCGTCGAGAACTTCTTTGGCTTCGACAGCAGTTCGAAGGTCGGCCTTGAGGTGCGCTACGGGGTGTTGCCCGGCACCCAGGTCGCCCTGCAGCGCACCAACGACCGTGCGATCCAGTTCCAGGCGCAGCATCAGCTGTTCCGAAGCGCGTCACAGCCCGTGACGGTGGACGTGCTGGCCGCCGTGGAGGGCCAGAACAACTTCCGCGAGACACACACCATGACAGCCGGCGCGATCGTGACGTACCTCGCGACGGATCGTGGCGCCCTCTACGCGCATCCCGTCCTGCTCTTCAACTCGAACCCCCTCTCGGACAACGAGACCGATGACAATCACACCGTGATGCTCGGGTTCGGTGGACGGCTGCGCATCGGCGCGAAGATGTATCTGGTCGCAGAGGCCGCCCCCCGGTTGGCCGGCTTCAAGCCGGGCGTGGACCACATCGCCTTCGGCTTCGAACACCGGGCCGGTGGCCACATGTTCCAGCTGAACGTCTCGAACTCGTTTGGATCCACGCTGCGGCAGCTGGCCCTTGGCGGCCCCGGCAACGGCGACTGGTTTATCGGCTTTAATCTCTCACGGAGGTTCTACTGATGCGCGCGGCCCTGCTGGTGAGCCTTTGTGCCCTTGCGGCGTGCAGCGGTGGCTCCACGCCAACAACGCCTGGCGGCGGCGGTACGCCGACCGTCACCAACACGATCACGATCACCTCGGCGGGCGCGAACCCGCGCAACATCCAGATTTCGCAGGGCACGCGGGTGACGTTCATCAACAACGACTCGCGGTCCCACAACATGACCAGCGACCCGCACCCCGAGCACACCACGTGCCCGGAGCTGAATTCGATCGGCCTGCTCGCCGCTGGTCAATCCCGTGAATCAGGAAACCTCAACACAGTCCGCACCTGCGGTTTCCACGATCACGACAACCCCGGGGTGGCCAATCTCACGGGGACTATTACGATTAGATAACCTCCCCAGCCGGATGCCCTGGCCGACAGGTGAACGACTCGACGATGCCGGTGGGATGGCAGGTATCGACGTAGGCCTGGCGCCAGCGGGTGGCGAAGGCGTCGATCCCATCGGTGGGAGCGAGGGCCCAGACGCTGCCCCCGAAGCCGGCGCCAAAGGCGGACGCGGCGAAGGCGCCGTGGGCGTAGGCCAACTGCGCGAGTGCGATGGTTTCGGGGATCTGATTGCCGAGCAACGTCTCGGCATCCGCCTGTGAGGCGCGCGTCAGTTCGCCCAACGCCACCGTGTCCACATCCGCGAACGCACGGGCCGCGAGTCCCACACGCGCGATTTCGCGCGACACCTGCGATAGCCGGCGTTCGAGGTCTGCCTGTGAGAAGTCAGGAATCTCGACACGTGTGATCGCCTCGCGCAGACGACGCTCCGCATCCGGTGCACTGGCCAGCGCCGCGGCCAGTGACGGATTCGCCGAGCCGGTCTCGTCCTGCCAGATCCGGACGAGCGCCTGCACACCCAGAGCCGCGCGGTTGTAGCGATCGCGGACTGAGCCGGCCTTGTCCGCGTGCACACCACTCGAGAGGATGACAAACGTCCAGTCGGGCGACATCGGCGTATCCCCCAGCCGACGCACCGGCATGAAGCCGAAGTGACTGACGTGGCCCGCGCGGCACGCGAGGATCGCCGTGTGGTCCTGGCTGCCACCCTGGGTGCCAACGCCGGCCGTGCCCGCCAGCGACTTGTACGTCAGCCCGTTTTCCACACACCCCAGGAACCAGGCCAGATCTTCCGCGCTGGAAATCTCGCGCCGCCAATCCTCGCGTTGATCGACGCCACTGCGCGCGATGAGCGCGGTCGCGAGCCCCACGACCAGCGCACTGGAACTGCTCACGCCGGCGGCACGCGGCAGGTCGCTCGCGATGGCGATGTCGGTGCCCAGGGGAATGCCGGGAAAGTTCTGGGCGAGCCGCCGCACGGTGACCGCCGCATAGTTGACCCATCCGCGCAGCGGCGTGGTATCGCCGGCCGGAATCAGCACTTCTTCGTGGTGCCGCGCGTCGATGACCCGCAGGTCCTGATCGTCCCGGGGACCGGCCACCACCGCAAAACCGCGAGGCACCGTCGCCAGCAGCGACTCCCCGCCAGCGTAGTCGGTGTGTTTGCCGAAGATCTCGATGCGCCCAGGCACGTGCCATCGCCAGGTGGCCGGCCGTCCGGTACGGCGCAGAAACTCCGCCTCGGCCTGCGCCACCAGCGCATCACGCCCGATGACGGGAGGCGTCATGGTCGCGCCTCCACTCCCTGCAATCGCGCGGTCACAAACGGCACATCCTCACGGCGCGACAGATCAAGCACCGGCCCTCTTGCCGGGATCGTCCGCACGTGAACCCCGCGGGTGATCGCCAGACGGATGGCCGCGGGCAACTCAAATTCTCCGCGCGCCGATACCGGCACGTCACGACACGCGCGCAAGACGTCCTCGTCGCCTCGCCAGCAGTTCATGCTGATGAGGGCCTTCGGCCCTGCGGCATTCATCACCTCAACACCAGGCTTCTCAACAATGTCCGCGAGTCGTCCGTCTGGCGTGACCTGCAACAACGCAAACGATGCGACGCGCGCATCCGGAATGCCGCTCGACACCACGAGGTCTTCGCGTTCGTAGACGGGCAACGCCGGGCCCTCCGCCTCACGCAGCGCGCGAAGCGCCTCGACGCCATACAAATTGTCAGCATTCAGCACGACGAACGGCCGACCGGCGATCCAGTCCGCCGCCGAAGCCACGGCGTCGGCGGTACCACGCGCCTCCGGCTGCACGACAAACGACACACGCACGCGCGATGGACGTCCTGGCCCGGTGTAATAGTCGCGGAGTGGATCCGAACCTCCATCTGCCACCGGAGGCGGCACCACAAGTCCCACCTCCACATACCCGGCGTCGGCAAGCGCACTCAGCACGTAATCCAGAAAGGGTCGCGCGCGGCCGTCGGCCCCAGCGAGCGGCATCATGCCCTTCTGCCCCGCCGCGGCCGCCGTCACCTGTTCGGGCGTCAACGCATCAGAGGCACCATCCCGCATGCGCGTGCCCAACCCACGCGCGAGGATCAGGGCTACGACGGACTGGTCCACAACGACGGCCACAAACGACGCAACAACACCACACTCACCACAAAAATTCCGGCTGACACCACCGCACTCGTCGTGTGGCCGAGCAGGAAGTGCCCCGTGCCAAACAGCGCGGAATACACCAGCACACACCCGAGGGCCCAGGCGCCGAACGCCACGTTGAGCGAATCGATCGGTGCGAGGTCACCACATTGCGCTCTCGTCTTCGCCCACCCTGGCCCGGCCGGTCGCGCCAGCCGATAAAAACGCTGCAGCGTCGCGTCATCCGTCGGTTCGGTCACATACGTGACGACGAGCCAGACGACAGTGGTGATGGCCACGGTGGCGATCAGCGTCTCGTGACTCTCCCACGCCGTCCCCTGCCGTTCCAGCAGGAACACGGCGAGGGCCAACCCGAACGAGCTCACCATCGCGGCAATTTCGCTCCACGCGTTGATGCGCCACCAGAACCAGCGCAGCAGATACAGCAACCCGGTGCCGGCACCAATCGAGAGCAACAGGTTGAAGCTGCCGCGGGCCGACTCCAACACCATCGTGACCAGTGCCGCCAACAGCATGAGCAGGGCCGTCACCACGCGGCCGACCATCACGTAATGCGCTTCGGTCTGCCCCGGCTTCATGAAACGCCGATACATGTCGTGCACCAGATAGGACGTGCCCCAGTTGAGGTGGGTGGAAATGGTCGAGATGTACGCGGCCAGCAGACCGGCCACCATCAGTCCCAGAATGCCGGCCGGCAAAAACGTCAACATCGCCGGGTAG
>CAZLJG010000039.1:0-16609 GCA_964559545.1 uncultured Solibacteraceae bacterium
GCGCGTGAGCGTGGACGACTGGTCTACAAGCTCGGCGAACAGCTGATGGCCGAGGCCGATGAGGTCGCGCGCCTGGAGACGCTGCACAACGGCAAGCCGATCACCGAGTCGCGCCACGTCGAAATTCCGATGGCGGCCGAGTGCCTCCAGTACTTTGCGGGCTGGGCGGACAAGGTCCACGGCGAGACGGTGCCGGTCAAGGGCGGCCAACTCGTGTACACGCTGCGTGAGCCCATCGGGGTTGTGGCGGCGATCGTGCCCTGGAACTTCCCGCTGCTGATCGCGGTGTGGAAGGTCGCGCCGGCGTTGGCGATGGGCAACACCGTCATCCTCAAGCCTGCAAGCCAGACACCGCTGACGGCTCTAAAGCTCGGCGAGATGGCGACGGCGCTCGGGTTCCCTCCGGGCGTGCTCAATGTGATCACCGGGTCTGGTTCGACCGCGGGTCAGGCGATCGTGGATCACCCCGGTATCGACAAGATTGCGTTCACGGGCGACACGTCCACCGGCAAAGGCATCATGAAGTCGGCGGCCGACACCGTGAAGCACATCACGCTGGAACTTGGCGGCAAGTCTCCCAACATCGTGTTTGCTGATGCTGACCTTGACGCCGCCGTGCGTGGCGCGACCATGGGCATCTTCTACGGCAAGGGCGAAGTCTGCGCGGCCGGATCGCGGTTGCTGGTCGAGGCGTCCATCAAGGATGAGTTCCTCGCGAAGGTGGCGGATCGGGCGAAGAAAATGGTCGCCGGCGATCCGATGAACCCGAAGACGCGCCTGGGCGCGATTTCGTCGAAGACGCAGATGGAGCGGGTGCTCGGCTATATCGAGACGGCCAAGAAGGAAGGCGCGACCCTGCTCGCGGGCGGCGAGCGCGCGGATATCGGGACGGGCAAAGGCTATTTCCTGCAGCCGACCGTGTTTGGCAACGTCACGCCGAGCATGACGATCGCGCGCGAAGAGATCTTCGGACCGGTGCTCGCGGCGATTGAATTCACTGACGTCGACGATGCGATCGCGAAGGCGAACGATTCGATCTATGGCCTCGCATCCGGCGTGTGGACCAAGGATGTGAAGAAGGCGCACTACGTCGCCTCCAAGCTCAAGGCCGGCACAGTCTGGATCAATACCTATAACGTCTACGACACCGCAGCGGCGTTTGGCGGCTACAAACAGAGCGGCTTCGGACGCGAGATGTCCATGCACGCGCTCGAGTACTACACGCAGGTCAAGACGGTGTGGGTGGACTTATCACAGTAGTCCAGGGGGCCAGAGGTCCAGGGGTCCAGGAGTTCGAATGTTCATTCATGAAGAAGCAAACAACCGGGGTGGATTTCACTTCGACCGCGATGGGCAGCGCCTCGCGTCAATGACATATTCGCGCACCACGCCGACGCTGGTGATCATCGATCACACCGAGGTGTCCGACGTGCTGAAGGGCCAGGGCATGGGGCGCCAGTTGCTCGATGCGCTGGTGGCCTGGGCGCGCGAGACCAATACGAAACTCTTGGCGACCTGCCCGTACGCGTTGGCGCAGTTCAAGAAGGACGAAACGATTCGCGACGTGTTCGCGGGGTAAGAGGCTCAATGAACGGTATCTTTTCGAAGGCCCGCATTCCGTACGGAACGTGGGGCAACAGCTATTTTCCGGCCTGGCAGACGTCGGCCATCGCCGAGGTCAACATCGGCCAGTTTGCGGCCGAGTCGATGGCCCGCATCATGGGCCTCCGGAAGGTGCCGCTGAGCCAGCTCGACTACCTCGTGCTCGGGTCCACCATTCCCTGGCACTGGAAGTTCTGGAACGCGCCGATGTTGTCGGCGCTTGTCGGTCAGCGGATTCCCGGTCATCACGTCGAACAGGCGTGTGCGACCGGTCTGCAGGCGACGCTGGCTGCTGCGGCGCAGATTCAGAGCGGCGACCACGATGTGGTCGGCGTCCTCACCTTTGACCGCACGAGTGACTCCCCGGTCGGTGTATTCCCCGAACGACGCGCGTACGAACGCACGATCGCGCTTGGTGATGTGTGGGACAACTTCGGATTTGATCCAGCCACTGGCGGCTCGATGCTCGCGACGGCTGGAGCGGCAGCACGGAAGCACAAGGTTGAGCGGCGTGAAGTCGACGACCTGACGCTCTATCGCTACGACCAGTACTTCAACACGAAGGCCGCGGGCCTGCTCGAGAAGACGTGTGTGCCGCTCGACCTGCTGAACGTGCAGGGTAAGCCGCTCGGGCGGATTGATGCGGACCTCGGCATCCGTCGCGTGACCGCAGAAGGTTTGCGCGCCATGCGCGAACTTGAAACGGCGGTCACGGCCGGCGGACAGACCCACGCGGCTGACGGCATGGCCACGCTGCTGGTGACCACGGCGGAGAAGGTGGCCGAACTAAGCCCGCGTCCGGAGATCGAGATCACGCTGGTCGCCAAGGCCGAAGCCCGCGCCAACCCCGGCCTGATGCCTGAGGCACCGGCGATCGCGGTGCAGAAGCTCCTCCACAAGACGGGCATGACGATGGATCAGATGACGGTGGTGAAGAACCACAATCCGTTTGCCGTCAACGATGCGGTGTTTGCCAAAGTGCTCAACTACGACTGGAAGAAGATGAACCAGACCGGCTGTTCCCTTGTGTGGGGCCACCCGCAGGGACCCACGCTCACGCGGTCGCTGATTGAAGGCCTCGAAGAGGCGGTGGTCCTCGGTGGCGGCCACGTGCTGCTGTTCGGGTGTGCCGCCGGCGACGTCGGCATCGCGGCTGTTTTCCACGTCGCCGACAAGGGGGCGAAATAATGGCGTCCTCGATTCACGCGATGCGCGCATCCACCCTTGAGACGCTCGGCCTCGGCACGGTCTTCGAGATCTTTCAGCGCGGCCGGCTCCCAGTGGATGTCGACGCCCTGGTGGACAAGGTGTTTGGCCCCGCCGGCAACCGTGGTGCGCTCGTCATCTCCGGTGCCAGCGGCATTGTCGGCGCCGGCAAGGTGCTGCAGCTGGGTTCGCGGCTCCAGCCCTACGGTGTCCCCATCGTCGGCCTCGACTTTCCGAACGCGCCTGATGGCTTGTCGCCCAAGTTCAATGCGCTGGTCTCGACTTTCGGCCGTGATCGCGCTGCGGAGATCTTCTCGAACGTCATCCGGTTGAACTACGACGGCAAGACGCTGCCGGCGGCGCTCGCGCACTTCCGTCCGAAGATGCTGCTCGAGGCGATTCCGGAAGTGCTCGAGATCAAGAAGGCGCACTACGCGATGTTCCGCGCAGCTTATCCGGAGATCGAAATCCGCTCGGTCACCTCGGGCTTCCCGAGCCGTGAACTCGGCGTGGGGATCGCGCACCCGGCCTTCCCGCACGAGATCAACAAGATCTACGAGACGGTGGAGCAGACGCCGTCCGACATAACCCGCTTGCTCTGGGCTCTTGGACTGGTGCCGATGCCGGTGAGCGACCACTGGTCGTTTGTGCTCGACGTGCTCTTCTGCGGCGTGACGAATGCGTCCCTGCGGTATGCCGGGGCGACCAACGTGCCGTTCTGGAAGGTCGACAAGTTCGTCCGGAAGTACTTCGGTCCGAATCCGCTCCGCGCGCATGATGCCATCGGTGCGAAAGGCGCGAACTTCCTCACGTGGTCGTGCCTGCATCACCTCCACAAGGAATACGGCGACCTGTTCGAACCGACAGCCTCGCTGACCGAGCACAAAGACACCGGACAGAACTGGTATCCACCAAATCACTTTCGTCCACTGGTCGACTTCGCCATGGCGGGTGATGACGAAGATGTGTTCCAGACGTGGGTGGGTGGAGCACTGATTCAGATGACGGCCCTGATGCTGGCCGAGCAGCGGTCGCATCTCTCGCAGATGAACGCTATCGGCGAGTTGTGTGCGCAGTTCCGTCAGGGCGTGCTCGCGTCGATTCGATCACTTGGCGCCGAGAAGGCCATCGCCCGCGTGAAGGCGTACCACACGCTCCACCCCGCGGCCGCGTCGTCGCCCTGGCACCCTGAGGTGCTGGCGCGCCTCACGACACCCGAGTGGCAGCAGTTGTACGTCAACGCAGAACACGACGGCACGGTTGGTGTGATCAGCCTGAGCCGCGAGAGTTATTCGCACGACGTGGATGCGGAACTCAATCGCGCGATTGACTGGCTGAAGGCCTCGAAGATCGAGCGCGTCATTCTCAGCGGCGACTTCCATCTGTCAACCCAGATGGTCGGCGCCGACACGACGGCGTTTTTCCCGGCGCTCGAAAAGGTCGAGGCGGGGCAGGCCGTGTCGGAGGCGTGGTCGCGTACATCACGCCGGCTTCACGACGAGTTCACGGTGTCGGTCGGCGTCATCACAGGCAAGCGCTGCCTCGGCGGCATGCTCGAACTGATGACGCACTGCCACTTTGTTGTGGCGCTCGACAGCGCGCAGCTCGGGTTCCCGGAAGTGACGTTGCCCGTGGTGCCCGGCATGGAAGGCTGCCACTGGCCCTTCCGCAAGGCGACACGGGAGCAGCAGTCGAAGCTCATGGCACTGCTTCTCGGTGGGCGCCCGGTCGCAGTGGCCCAGGCTACAGGCTGGCTCGTTGATTTCGCCGGCTCGATGGATGCGGTGCTCTCAACCGCATGGAGCCTGGCGAACGGCAAGGACGCTGGAGTCACGCGACGCGCCTTTGAATCGGACGCCCTGAGCGGTGTGCCGACAGACGTCGCCAGCCTGCCGGCTGCCGGCAGCCAGGCCACCGTGGCCGCGCGTAAAGCCATTGCGGACACCGTGGTTGCGTCGTGTGGCGTCCCTGTGGCTGAGGCCCTGACCGTTCAGGCTCTGCATTCCGCGAAATTCATGGTCACCGACGCCTGTACCCGCGGGGTTGTGGGTGGGGAATACGCCAAGACCATGAAGGTGTAGCTGGGGTAGACTCGGCCCATGGCGCAATCCGTGGCGTGGGTGGTGCCGGCGCTGATGCTGGGCATCGGGCCGGTGCTGGCGCAGTCTGCTCAACCTCCGGGCGTCCTCACGCCGGTTGAGATCGCGGACGCGATTCGTGATGGCCTCGAGGGGAAGAAGCAACACCACGAATGTCGCGCGGCGGCCGGTGGTGGCGCGCACTTTGTGGTCACAGTTGAAGGACCGCTGGGGCGCATCATGCGGGCCGCACGGGAAGCCAGGCAGGATGGTCGCGCGTTCACGATGGACGACGTGCCCCGGTACATGAGACAGCACACGTTGTCGGTCAGTGTCACCGGAGGCGTGTGGGAGCCGCAGGATTTGCCGCCGGGCTCGATCTATTTTGAGGGCGAGGTCCCCGCGAGACCCCCGGCTCGCGCTCGAGTGCCGGTGGCCACAGACATCCGGATTGTCGGCGCTGACCGAGGTCGAAGCGAAATATCACCTGTCTCTATCGCCCCTCGCCGCCTGTTTCCTCAGGCACTTGAGTTTGTTTATGCTCGTGAGGCCGTCGAGGGCCTGAACACGGCCATCGACATTCACATTGCCGGCTCGGCCAAGGGGACGTGTCGCGTTGGTGCACGTACGCTCGAGCGTCTACGTTGAGTAGGAGCATTTTTATGCAGAGACGTGTTCTTCAGGTGACCGTGCTGGCAGTGCTCGTGGCCGCCACAACCATCAACGCCCAGGAGCCAGCCGCTGCCGGACGCCTTGGCCGCTGTTTCACGCCGGTCAGTACTCCGGTTGTCTACTTCGAGGTCACGGCCGATGGGCCGACTGAGCGCGTCCTGCGCATGACGACGCAATCACCGAAGCAGACGGTGAAGCACTCGCAGGTGCATCAGCCTGCACCATCGATTGAGCTGTATACACCGCCTATTCATGCTGTACACCTGCGCAAAACGGGTCCGCTGCCGACGCTGTTGACACCACAGCGGATCACCGAGAACCCGCCGACGCGGACGCATCGGCATGATTACGTGGATCTCGTGGCCGACAGCGAGGTTGGCTCGACCGGCTGTCGCGTCCGCCTGCACCACACGATTCGTTGACCGCGAAACTCGCGCGGTCGCAGTAGACTATCCAGCCGAGGAGCGTTCGATTTATGGCTGGTATGCACGAGATTGACTACAAAATTTTCGGCGACGACATGCAGTTCGTCGAAGTCGAACTGGATCCCAATGAAGCCGTGGTCGCCGAAGCCGGCGGCATGATGTACATGGACGACGGGATTGAGATGGAGACCGTGTTTGGTGACGGGTCTCAGCAGAACACCGGGTTCATGGGCGCGCTCATGGGCGCCGGCAAGCGGTTGCTGACGGGGGAGTCCCTGTTCATGACCGTGTTTCTGAATCGCAGTCACCAGAAGCGCAAGCTGGCGTTCGGCGCGCCGTATCCCGGTAAAATCATTCCCGTTCATCTCAGCGAAGTCGGCGGCACGTTGATCGCGCAGAAGGACTCGTTCCTCGCGGCCGCCAAGGGCGTGAGTGTCGGCATCGCGTTTCAGCGCCGGCTCGGCGCCGGTCTGTTTGGTGGAGAAGGCTTCATCATGCAGAAGCTCGAAGGCGACGGGTGGGCCTTTGTGCACGCCGGCGGCACCCTGCAGGAACGGACCCTTGCTCCCGGGGAGATTGTCCGCGTGGACACGGGGTGCATCGTGGCCATGCAGCCGTCGGTGGATTACGACATCCAGTACGTCGGCAAGATCAAGACGGCGTTGTTTGGTGGGGAAGGCCTGTTCTTCGCTACACTCACCGGGCCTGGGAAAATCTGGTTGCAGTCACTGCCGTTGAGCCGCCTGGCGAACCGGATCGTGGCCGCAGTGCCTGGCTTGGGCAAGGGTGGGCGTGAAGAAGGTTCCGTGCTGGGCGGCCTCGGACGCTTGCTCGATGGCGATAACAGTTAGTGCCTTGGGGATGAGGAGACGTGTGATGGATCGACGAATGACGTGGATGACCGTGATGGGCCTGGCACTGGTGGCGGGCGCGACGTTGGTGCAGGCGCAGGCTACAGAGAAGCCGACGGCCGAGCATGTGAATGCGATGAAGGCGTTTAACGCCGCGAACGGGAAGCTGCGGCCGTTGCTGGCGGCTGAGACGAAGGACTTCGCCGCGATCGGGGCGGTGGCGGCCGAATGGAAGACCCAGGCCGAAGTCATCGCCAAGTTCTGGAGCGGGCGCAAGGCCGACGTTGGCACCAAGGTGTCGGCGGACGTGCTGAAGGCCGTGAACGATCTGGCCGCCGCGGCCAAGGCGAGCGACGCCGCCGCAGTGGGCACGGCCGGGGCCGTCCTCACGGGCAGCTGCCGCACCTGCCACACGGCGCACCGCACCGAGCGGTTGCCCGACGGCACCTACGAAATTAAGTGAGGCACTGACGCCGTTCAGCGGACGTCGCCGCAGACGCAGGGAATCGGGGGAGCCGGCACGGGAGGACGACGATGGCGCGTCGCCTGTTCGTAGGCGTACGCCACACGAATCAGGCCGGCTTCACTCCACGATCGACCGAGAAGCGACATGCCGACCGGGAGCGCGTCGGGCGTAAATCCCATCGGCACGGTCACAGCGGGGAAGCCCGAGGCCGTCGCAAATCGGAGCGATTGGCCCGCCTCTTCGATCGAGATGTTCGTTGTTAGCTGCGGCAACTGGCTCCACGTCGGATACACCAGCATGTCGAGGCCCAGTCGCAGCATCTCATCGGAGAGCGCTCCGGCGACGGCTTCCCGGTACAGCTCACTGAGCTTGCAGGCTGCGCTGCCAGGCCCTTCGGATTTCACCATGTTCAGCGCCCGCATGTCGTCGGCGACCGACGGGTGGAACTTGCCGCTGGCGATGATGGCGGCGAGGCTGGACACCGGCGCGCGTGTGCCTTGTTGTTCGAGGTAGGTGTTCAGATCGTATTTGAGACCCTGGCAGCGTTCCGCTCCTGGCGAGTCGGGGACGTGGGCGACTGAGACCCCGTCCACGACCTCGGCCCCAAGACTGTCCAGGTCGTTGAGGGCATTGGAGAACACCTTCGCAATCAGCGGATCGATACGCAGGTTTCCGCCCTGGTAGGCCTGGCGCAACACGCCAATCCGAATGCCGTCCAGCCCATTGCCGGCGGCGGGGAGCACCGACGGAGTGACGGGCCACTGGCGCATGACCTCCGTGGATGGGTCCGCCGGGTCAAGACCGACAAGGACGTCGAGCACGGCGGCCGCGTCCTCCACGGTTCGAGCCATCGGGCCGATGGCGTCCGACTGCGCGTCGAGGGGGATCAGCCCCGCCCGGCTCGTGAGTCCCTTGCTCGGCCGGATGCCGACCAGTGACGCGTGGGCTGCAGGCCCCCGCACCGAGTTGCCGGTGTCGGTGCCCAGCCCGACCAGGCCGAAACTTGCCGCGACCGCCACTGCTGTGCCGCCGCTTGACCCCGCCGGCACCCGATTGAGGGCGTACGGGTTTCTGGTCGCGCCATGGATGAGGTTCACCGTGGCCAGGGCATTCAGCGCCAGGTCCGACATGTTCGACTTGGCGAGGATGATGGCGCCCGCGGCCTTGAGTCTCGCCACCGCGGTGGCGTCGCGGTCGGGGATGAAGCCCTTGAGCGCGAGCGATCCCGCGGTGGTCTCCCAGCCGGCGGTCTGGATGTTGTCTTTGGCGATGACGGGGACGCAGTGGAGGGGGCCAGTCAGGCCCCGTTCCGCAAATGCCTGGTCGAGGCGCGCCGCCTCGGCCTGGGCGAGCGGGTTGATGCTGACGATGGCGTTGAGCTCTGGTCCCTGGTGGTCGTACCGCGCAATACGCGCCAAGTACGTCTCCACCAACGCCCGGCACGTCAGGGTGTGGTTCTGAAACGCCGCATGCACCTGCCCGATCGTGGTCTCTTCCACCACAAAACCGGGCCGCGTCGCGCCCACGGAGAGGGCCAGGAGCGAAAAAAGGACGGATTGGATGACAGGCACGCTGACGCTTCTGGCAGGGTTACGCCAGCGCCGTGGTCCGCGTTTCTGCCGGGCTCAGCGCCTCAGCGACGCACGTGTTTGTTAAAAAACTCCACCGTGCGCGACCAGGCAAGCGTCGCGGCTTTTTCGTCGTAGCGCGGCGTCGTGTCGTTGTTGAAGCCGTGCTGCGTGCCCTCGTACATGAACATCTGGTACTGCACACCGGCGGCCTTGAGCGCGGCTTCATAGGCCGGCCACGCGTCGTTGATACGTGGGTCGGTGCCGGCGTAGTTGATGAGCATCGGCGCCTTGATCGTCGCCGCCTCGGCGATCTGGCCGCCGCCGTAGAAGGGGACTGCTGCCGCGAGATCGGGCATTTTCGACGCGAGCGTCTTTGTCGTGCTGCCACCCCAGCAGAACCCGACGGCGCCGATGCGGCCCGTGCATTCGGCGTGGGCCTGCAGGAACTTGGCGCCCGCGAGCATGTCCTCGGCGGTTTTCGCCCGGTCGAGCTTGCCGAACAGCGTCCGGGCCTCGTCCTCCCCGCCCGCGGGGTAGCCGCCCAGTGGCGTCAGGGCATCGGGCGCAAAGGCGATGAAGTTGTCCAAAGCCAGGCGGCGCGTGATGTCCTCGATGTGTGGATTCAGGCCGCGGTTTTCGTGGAACACCACGATGCCCGGTAGTTTGCCCGTGGCCTTGGCCGGCCGCACCAGGTAGCCCTTCATCGTGCCCGACCCCTGCGGCGAGGGGTAGGTCACGTATTCGGCCTTGAGGCGGCTGTCGTCCTTGGCCACCTTCTGCGCCGCTGCGAAATTTGGACTCAGGGCGTCCAGCAACATGCCGGCCGTCACGCCACCCACCGCAAATTTGGACGCGCGATCCAGGAAGCCCCGGCGGTCGATATGGCCGTGTACGTAGGCGTCAAACAGGACGAGCACTTCGGGATCAAAGTCAGCGGCGGTCTTGCGTTCCATGGTGTGGGGCCTCCACGAGGGAGCTTATACAATGTCCGGATGCGAGTGAAGCTGCGAATGTACGGATGGGTCCTGGCGCTCCTCTGTGTGCCAGGCATGGTCTCAGCACAGGTGCAGACCGCGGCGCCCGATGCGCCCGTGGAGCTCACCCTCGACCGCATGGTGGAACTGGGCCTGCGGGACAGCTACCGGGTGCGACACCTCCAACTGGAGGTCGAGCGCACACGGAGCCTGCTCAGTGCGGAACGCGCCGGCATGAAGTCGCGCGTGTCGCTCAACATCTCGGCGCCGCAGTTCCAGAAGATCTCCGACAACAAGTGGAACTCAACGTTGCAGCGCAACGAACTGGTCCGCGAAGACACGCGCCGGTTCCAGGCCGAGATGTCGATCCGGCAGCCGGTGATCTTGTTTGGCTATCCCACCAACGGCGTACTGTCGCTGAACAATCGGGTCTACCGCTACACGCAGGTGGACGGCGACGAACGGGACACGACGTTCTACAACCGGTATTTCATCGCGTACAACCAGCCACTCTTTCAGCCCAATGGCATGAAAAACGACCTCGAACAGGCTGAGCTCAATCTGGAGAAGGCCGAGCTTCGGTACGCCAGCGACGTCGTGGGCGCCATCGACGACTACGCGACCGACTTTGCCGATCTGGTGAGTGATGCGTTCCGGATGGAGCGCGCCAGCGAGTTTGCCCGGGATCTCGTGATGGCCATGGAGGCGGTGCGCGAGGTTGTCGAAAACAACCCGACGCGCGCCGGCGACCTCGACCTGCTGCGTGTGGAACTGGCCAACGCCCGTGAGGCCGAGAGTCAGTCCGCGAACAACCTGCGCAATCGGGAACAGACCATCAAGCAGCGCATTCAGATGGCGCCGTCCACGCCGGTGACCGTGAAGTCCAGCCTTGAAATCAAGCCCATCAAAGTCAGTGTGGAGGACGCCATTCGTCTGGCATCCACGCTGACACCGCGCATGCGGCAGTTAACCATCGCCACGCGCGAGAACGAGATCCGGCTCGACGAAACACGCGGGGAAAACGCGTTCCGCATGAACCTCGGTCTGACCTACGGCCGCGAGGTGCAGGATCCGCGCTTTCAGAACCTGTGGAGCGAACCTCGCAACAGCTACACGGTCGAGGTGAACGCCACGGTGCCGATCTGGGACTGGGGACAGCGCCAGCATCGCATCCAGGCCCAGCAGTTCTCGCTCGATCGCGCGTTGCTTTCCGAGCAGCAGGCGCTCTCCGAAATCGAGACCGAGGTCCGCAACCTCGTGAACAGCCTCGACGACTACAGCCGCCGCACCCAGACGATGCTCGATACGCTGCGGCTGGCGCATGAGCTCACGGAGACGACGGTGTCGCGATACCGCGCCGGCGAAGTCGGCCTCTCGGATCTGATGCAGGCGCTCTCCAGGGAATCGACCACCGCGACCAACCTGCTTAATGCGTACCGCGGCTACCAGCAGACACTGCGCCGGCTGAAGGAAGTCACGTTCTTCGACTTCGAAGCGGGCCTGCCGCTGGTCGAGCGCTTCAAGATCACGCCCGGCAAGCAGTAGAAGCGGCTATGATTTCCCGCATGCGGCGCATCGGAGTCGGCCTTCTCACCGCGTGGCTCACCGCCGCGTGCAGTGGGTCGGCGTCGCCCACCACGCCGTCGACGCCCGCGCCGATTTCGACCGATGAAGCCTGCGCCGCGCTCGGATCCACCGGCCCCAGTGGCAGTCTGGCCGTCTTGAGCGGCGGCGTCTGCAGTCCGGCGAACTCCGCGGTGGTCCGGGTGAACCTGCGGACGGCAGCAGGGCCCTCCGCCGGCATCTGCACGGGGACAGTCATCACCTCTCGCGCCGTCCTCACGGCGGCCCACTGTGTGGACGACGAGGTGACGTCGGCATTGGTGTTTCTGGGCAGCGGCGACCAGATTCCCGCATCCACCATCCACTTTTATCCAGGGTTTGTGTTCAACGCGCCGAACACGTTTGATGTGGCCGTGTTGTTGTTCGATCAGAACATTCCACGGACGCCGTTGCCGATTCTCACGAGCCGCGAAGGACGTGTGGGCGAAACGGCGGTCGTGGCCGGATGGGGACGTGACGAAAACGATGTCACGACCAATCTGAAGGCCGGCGGCACCACGATCTCGGCGGTGAATGCCAACTTTCTGCAGACCCTCTTTGCGCCACCATCCGCGTCGGTCTGCTCGGGCGACTCCGGAGGCTCCATCCTGCTGCGCGAGGGGACCCAGTGGGCCATCGGCGGCATCACCTCCGCGACGTCGTCATCGGCGTGCAACAGCGGGACCAATTTTTTTCAGGCAGTGTTCAACACCAACGTCCGGAACTTCATTCGGCAGCATGTGCCGAATGTGGGGGAACGGTGAGGAGAGGATAACGAGATGAGACGGATGCGTACAGCAGTGATGATGGTGGTGGCGGTGGCGTTTGCGCTGGTGGCGGCACCCGGCGCGCAGACGCAGAGTGTGGCGGACCTGCGCACGCAGGCGGAAACCTCGAAGTTCACGGAGTACACCACCTACGTCAACATGATGAAGTACCTGGAGGACATGCAGGCGCGCAGTCTGGAGATGCGCCTCGGGTCCTACGGAGAAACGCATTCGGGCCGCAAGCTGCCGTATGCGATCTTCAGCCGGCCGACGGTGACGCAGCCTTGGGAAGCCTGGGCGCTCGGCAAGCCGGTCATCGTGCTGGCGGCCGGCGTGCACGGTGGCGAGCGCACGCTGCGCGAGTCGGTGCTCATCCTGATGCGCGAACTGGCCGACCCGAAGTCCGAAGCCAATCGCCATCTCGATGACCTCGTCATCATCGTCGTCCCCCAGATCAACCCGGACGGGTTTTCGGCCGAGCCGAATCCGACGCGCGGCAACCTGTGGGGACTGGATCTCAATCGCGATTACATGAAGCTCGAACAGCCCGAGATTCAGGGCTATGTGCAGAACATTCTGCTCAAGTGGCAGCCGTACCTGTTCATCGACGGCCACAACGGCGGCGCGTTTCCGTACAACTTGAACTATCAGTGCGGCAGCCACTCGGCGCACGACATGCGCATCACGCAGCTGTGCGACAAGAGCATCTTCCCGGCGATCGACAAGCGGCTGGAAGCGGAGCAGTTCCGCTCGTGGTACTACCAGGGCGGCAACGCGGAACAGTGGAACGTCGGCGGCACCGAGCCGCGTATCGGCCGCAACTACGGCGCGTTCGCCAATTCGGTGGGCATCCTGTTTGAGTCTCCCGGCGGCCAGCCGATGGAGATTGGCGTGAAGGCCGGCATGCTCGGCTACAAAGCCGTTGTGGAGTGGTCGCGTGCAAACCGCACCGCTCTGCGCGAAACCGTTGATCGCGCACGTCGTGAAACGATCGCGCTCGGCGAGAAGCCCGGCGACATCGTGCCGATTGAAGTCCGGTACGAAGCCGAAGACCAGCTGGTGAACTACCTCATCGGCGAAGGGCAGGGCGAGAACCGCAAGATCGTCGAGGTCAAGGGCGCCAAGCTGATGAAAAAGCCCGTGGCGGTGATTTCGCGTCCCCGCCCGTACGCTTATGTGCTTCCGCGCGAAGCCACCGAAGCCGTGGCGTTGCTCCGTCGGCATGGCATCACCGTCGAGCAACTCACCGCCGCATCGTCACTCAACATCGCGGCCTACACCATTGCAGGCGTGACCTACAGCCAGCAGTACAACCACGCGGCCGCCGCCACGATTCAGGTGGGCGAGGTGCTGAACCTCACGCGCAATTTCCCGGCCGGCAGCTACGTCGTGCGCACCGCGCAGATGCAGGGGCGCGTCGCCGTGCACCTGCTCGAGCCCGAGTCCACCGACAGCGTGATCTACTGGAACCGCATGGATGCCTGGCTGCCGCGTCCCGGAGCCCGCGCCGCGGGTCCGGCGGATGACGATGCGCCGCCGGCTGCGGCGGCGGGTGGTCGCGGTGGTCGTGGTGCCGGTCGAGGCGGTGCCCAGGCGGCTACGCCGCCCCTGGTGCCGATCTTCAAGGTCATGGCACCCACGGCGATGCCGCTTCGGATTGTTGGGTAGGCATGACTGATTCGTTGGTGGTCTGGCGCAGCGAGTTCCCGATCCTCGAGACGTGCACGTACCTGGTGAGCCATTCACTGGGGGCGATGCCGGCGAGGACGGAACGCCATCTGGCGACGTTTGCGCGGGAATGGGGCACGCGTGGCGTGCGGGCGTGGCATGAGGGGTGGTGGGAGGTCGGCCGGGTGACCGGCGACCTCCTGGCCCCGACCATTGGTGCGGCACCGGGCACGATCTCGATGCACCAGAACGCCACGGTGGCGCAATCGATCATCACGTCGTGTTTTTCGTTTGATGGTCCGCGGCGCCGGATTGTCGTCCAGGATCTGGACTTTCCGTCGAATCACTACCTGTTTCACGGGTTCGAGCGGTACGGGGCCGAGGTGGTCACGGTGGCCTCGGACGACCGTGTGCGCGGACGCATCGATCGAGTCGTGGACGCGATTGATGAACGCACCGCGTTTGTGAACCTGTCGCTGGTGCTGTTCCGGAGCGCGCATCTGCAGGATGTGCGGCCGGTCATCGACAAGGCCCATCGGGTGGGCGCGCGTGTGGTGCTCGACCTGTATCAGGCCGCCGGTGCGGTGCCCGTGGACGTCACCGCGCTTGGCATCGACTTCGCGGTCGGTGGCAGCGTGAAGTGGCTGTGCGGTGGGCCCGGTGCCGGGTATCTCTATGTGCGACCCGACCTGATGCACGACCTGAAGCCCGCGGTCGTCGGCTGGGCCGGACATGCGCAGCCCTTCCAGTTTGAGCCCGGGCCGGTCGCGTATGCGGACGGCCTTGAACGATTTCAGAGCGGCACGCCGAACGTGCCGTCGTTGTACTCCGCGCGCGGAGGCTACGAGATCGTCGCCGAGATCGGCGTCCCGGCGATTCGGGAGAAGTCGCTGCGCCTGACACGTCGGCTCATGGACGCGGCGTCGTCTCGCGGCTGGCGGCTGAACACGCCTGACGGCGATCAGGAACGCGGCGCTTCGGTGGTCATTGATGTGCCGGATGGTGCGGCGGTGACGCAGGCGCTCATTGCGCGGAACGTGATCGTGGACTATCGTCCCGGAGCCGGGATCCGGATCGCGCCGCACTTTTACAATACGGAAGACGAGATCGACCACGCGGTCGAGATCCTGGCAGAGTTGGTCGGAGACAGATGACAGAGATTCGCAGTATCGCGGTGCTGGGCGCCGGCACCATGGGACACGGCGTCGCACACGCAGCCGCCTCGTCGGGGTTTGAGACACGGCTGTATGACGTGTCCGACACACAGTTGGCGAAAGCCCGCGGACAGATTGACGGCATTCTTCGCAAGGCTGTCGAACTCGGCAAACTGCAGACCGCTGACGCGGACGCCTCGATGGCGCGGCTCTCGACGTCGTCAGACATCGCGACCGTGCTCGGTGGCGTGGATCTGATCATCGAGACGGCGCCTGAGCGCATCGACCTGAAGGTGAAGTTGTTCACCGACATCGAGGCGCATGCGCCGAAGTCGACCATCGTCGCGAGCAATACGTCCGCGTTGAGCATCACCGAGATGGCCGGCACACTCAGTGACCCGAGCCGCGTGGCCGGCATGCACTTCTTCAACCCCGTGCACAAGATGAAGCTCATCGAAATTGTGCGGGCATTGGAGTCGAGTGAACGTGCCCTCGAAACGATCGAGGCCGTGTCGAAGCGCATGGGGAAGGAAACCGTGCTTGTGCGCGAGGCGCCAGGATTCATCACCACCCGCGTCAACGCCAGCATCGGCAACGAAGCGTTTTACATGTTGATGGAAGGTGTGGCGTCGGCTCGGGACATCGACAAGGCACTGAAGCTCGGGCTCAACCATCCCATGGGGCCCTTCGAACTGGTGGACCTGGTCGGACTCGACACACGCCTGAGCATCCTGGAATACCTGCACCGCAGCATGGGAGAGAAGTATCGCCCGTGCCCGTTGCTGTCGCAGTACGTGAAGGCCGGCCGCCTTGGAAAGAAGGTTGGCAAGGGCGTCTATGAATATTGAGGTGACGATCGACGGGCGCGTCGCGACGCTGTGCGTCAACCGCCCGGAGGTGCGCAACGCCCTCGATTCCGCCACCGTGCAGGAGATGACGGCGGCGCTCACGTCGCTCATTGCCAACAATGACGTCGGCGCGATCATCGTCACCGGCGGCGGCGACAAGGTGTTTGTCTCCGGAGCCGACATCAACGCCATCAAGGCGCGGGGGCGCGACGACGGCCTGGCGGCGATCAATCAGTCGTTGTTTGCGTTGCTCGATCGGTGTCCGAAGGTCACGATTGCCGCCGTGAACGGTCTCGCGTTTGGAGGCGGGTGCGAACTGGCGATTGCCTGCGACCTGCGCGTGGCGGCAGATCATGCAAAGTTCGGGCAGCCCGAAGTGGCGCTCGGGATCATTCCCGGCGCGGGCGCGACACAACGCCTTCCGCGGCTGATCGGCCTCGGCCGCGCCAAACACCTGATTCTGACTGGCGACCCCATCGATGCGCCGACGGCGCTTGCGTGGGGGCTCGTCTCGCAGGTGGTGCCTGGCGCCGACGTGCTCCCGGCCGCACGTGCGCTGGCGGATCGCATCCTCTCGCGGGGGCCACTTGCCATTCGACTGGCCAAGGCGGCGATCAACGCATCGGCCAGAGTCGATCTCGAGTCCGGGTTGCTCATCGAAACGCTGGCTCAGGCGATTTGTTTTCAGTCCGACGACAAGCAGGAAGGTACGACGGCGTTTCTTG
>CAZLJG010000040.1:0-16592 GCA_964559545.1 uncultured Solibacteraceae bacterium
AATCGGCACCATCCATGAAATTCTCGTTAACAGAGCGTTCGCCTGCGCCAGCGCTGCCATGCCGCGCACAGCGCCGTGACCCCCTCCTCTTTCATAGTGGCAGCAGAGCTCAGGCCGGCGCCCTCTTACCAAGGGGTGCAATGGCCCAGACGAAGCCACACTTCGTCTTGTTGATCCCGACCGAGTCGAGGGAAAGAACCTGAACCGCATCCTTAACGCAACCCGCGAGCACGCCTATCTCAAACAACCTAAAGTCGAAGTCATGGCGAGTGCGATCGCCGCTATGGGCTTCGGGACCGAACTTGAGATCATTCAGGCGAACCTGGCCACGCCACGGGCCATCAAGGCCGTCGCCGAGTGCGACGTAGTGTTCGGCTGCATGGACGGCGTCGAGGGCCGCCGTCTCCTCAATCGTCTCGCAGCGTTCTACACGCTTCCCTACTTCGACGTGGGTGTTAGGCTCGACGCCGACGGCAAAGGCGGTATCGACGAGGCCGGCGGCGCGATTCACTACGTCAGGCCCGACACGTCGACTCTGCAGGACCGAAAGGTCTACACGCCAGCGCAATTGAAGGCCGCTGGCCTTCGGCGCACCGATCCGAAGGCGTATCGCGACCAGCTTCGGGCTGGCTACATTCACGGCGTTGAGGAAGATCGCCCGGCGGTCATCAGCATCAACATGCAGATGGCAAGCACGACTGTGAACGAGTTACTTGCGAGGGTTCACCCATACCGATACGACGACAACTCGGAATCAGCTATCGTGCGTACCAGCTTTATTCAGGCAGCCGAGTACCGCGAGCGTGAGCCGGCTGCTTCTGGTCTGTTCGCCGCGCATATCGGTAAGGGCGACATTCGCCCGCTGCTCTCGATGCCGGAGCTCAGCGAACCGGAGGATGCTGATTGAGATAGTTTGGTTCGCTTGGAACATCGGTTCGCAACGGCCTTGCATCAATCGGGAAATGGCTGTGGGCGCCGCTGGGTCGCACCAGCCAGCCGGGACTTTGGTATGAACGCGTCGATGAATTCCCCGACCTGCTGAAACCAGCCACGCTCTACGTCGCCGGCGAAGAGCCGCACTTGTGGGCTGCGGCCTTGCTGTGCCCGTGCGGCTGCGGCGACGTGATTGAGCTGAACCTGGTTGAGCAGGCGAGCCCCTGCTGGAGGGTCCGGCAGCATCGTGACCGCTCGCCAAAGCCAGGGGCCACGGCGGGGCGGCCCCTGCCCAGGGGCGAGCGTCCCCAAAGGACGTCACGGTGTTATCCGACGACGAGTGAGTCATCACGCTGCCAGTCGGTTCGTCCGGTCTGTGGAACGTTCGGACCATCCATGTGATCCCCGCGCTGGCCCGTGCCGATGCGGACTGGGATGTACACTGGGCCGGCTTCGTTTTCAGCGTGAGGTAGACCCGGCGCTCCCGAGCAGTCGAAGAGCGTTGAGAATGACGAGCAGTGAGACCCCCATGTCTGCGGCGATCGCGGCCCACAGTGATGCAGCGCCCGCGAAGGTGAGCACGACGAACAACGCCTTGACCGACAGCGACAGCGTGATGTTCTGGCGAACGATGCCGAGAGTCCGCCGCGAGTGCCGGATCAGCCACGGCAACTTAGACAAATCGTCGGACATCAATGCCACGTCGGCGGTTTCAATCGCCGCGTCGCTTCCGGCGGCACCCATGGCTATGCCGAGCGTAGCGCGGGCCATAGCGGGCGCATCGTTGACGCCATCGCCCACCATCGCTACGGCGCCGTACTGGTCGACCAGCGTTTCGATCGCCCTGACCTTGTCAGCAGGCAGCAGTTCTGCCCGGATCTCGTTGACGCCTGTCTGCTTCGCAATTGCCTGGGCAGTGGCCTGGTTGTCTCCGGTCAGCATCACCACGTGCTCGATGCCGGCGGCGCGCAGGTCGGCGACAATGGCGCGTGCTTCGGGCCTGACCGCATCGGCAATTGCGATGAGGCCCCAGACCTCGTGGTCATCTCCGACGACGACTACCGAACGGCCGGCGCTTGCCATGGCTTCGGCCTGCGCATGGAGTGCCGGCGTCTCGAGGCCGCGCTCCTCAAGGTAGCGGTGAGAGCCGACCCAGAAGGCAGCGCCGCCGATGCGCGCGGTGGCACCTTTGCCCTGGAAAGTCTGGAAGTCGGTTGCCGGGAGCGGTTCGATCCCGCGCGTGCGCGTGAAGGCGAGAATCGCCCGAGCGAGTGGGTGCTCACTGTGTGCTTCAAGCCCAGCGGCGCGCTGTAGCAGGTCGTATTCGGTGTGGCCGCTGACGGGGGTGACTTCCTGCACCTCGGGTTCGCCGCGTGTCAGAGTTCCGGTCTTGTCGAGCGCGATGGCCTTCAACCGCCCCGGTGCCTCCATGAACGCGCCACCCTTGACGAGTACGCCGTTCCTGGCGGCAGCGGCCAGGGCTGCCACGATGGTCACCGGCGTCGAGATTACCAGCGCGCAGGGGCAGCCAATGACGAGAAACACCAGCGCCCGGTAGCCCCAGTCGCTCCACGAACCCCCAAAAAGTGACGGCGGGATCAGAAACACCAGAATGGCGACGGCCAGCACCGCAGGCGTATAGACGGCCGCGAAGCGCTCCACCCACTGTTCGGCCGGCGCGCGCCGGCTTGAGGCTTCGCCCACCATGCGGATGATCTGTGCGAGTGTCGTGTCACCCGCGGCCTTCGTGGTCGTCACCTCAAGCGCACCGTCGCCGTTGATGGTGCCAGCGAAGACCTGCGCGCCAGGTTCCTTGGTGACAGGAATACTCTCGCCGGTGATGGGCGCCTGATTGACGCCGCTGACGCCGCGCAGCACTGTCCCGTCGAGTGCAATTTTCTCGCCGGGCTTCACGAGGATGACCGACCCGACTGGCACCATCACAGCATCGACCTCCTGCTGCTCGCCGTCTTTCAACAAGCGGGCCATCGGCGGTGCCAATTCCATCAGCGCTTCAATCGCGCGCCGAGCCCGTCCGACGCTCCACGCTTCGAGCGTCAGCGAGACTGCAAACAGGAAGGCGACTGTCGCGCCCTCGAACCACTCACCAATGATGATCGCGCCGATGACCGCCACGGTCATGAGCAGGTTCATGTCCGGCCGCAGGCGCTGGATTGCGTACCACGCCTTGGGAGCAATGAACCAGCCGCCAGTAATGATCGCGACGCCGTATAAGATCCGCACAACAACTGGAACCGATTCGGCGAGCCCAAGTCCTTCGGAACCCAGCGCCCCGACGACGCTGCCAGCGAGCGCCACATGCGCCCCGAAACCTGCTGCCAGCGCGACACCACTGACAGCCGTCAGGATGGTTCGCCCGCGCCGCTCCCACAGGGTCGAACCGGCGGGGGCCGGGGCGCCCTCCACCCAGGCCTCTGCGCGCATCCCGGTGCGGTGGACCGCGTCAACGATCGCCGGAGCAGAGACTCCGGACTTCGCCGACACGATCATCTTGGCGTTCAGAATATCGAACGCCAAGCGAGCCTCGCCCCCGACGACCGGCCCCACGGCCTGTTTGAGGATCGCGACCTCTTCGGCGCAATCCATGCCGTGGATCTTGAACTGCAACGGTCGTGTGTTATTGGTTGACATAAGCGCTCCGTTCGACAAACTGTTTCGGACTCTTAAGAGCCTTGCGACTCCCTAGAGTGCGGCGATCCCCGTTTCGCCGGTCCGGACCTTCATCACCTGCTCCACCTTGAAGACGAACACCTTGCCGTCGCCCGGCCGCCCGGTGCGGGCGCTCAGTTCGATCGCGGCCATCACTCGCGCAAGTCTGTCTGCTCCCACGACGATCTCGATTTTCGCCATCGGGACCCGGCCAAATGGATGAGGCGCCTCACCCTCCGCTGACTGTCGCCGACCGATGCCCTCCACGACTGAAAGCGTGACCCCAGGCAAATCAGGAATCTGATGTAGCGCCCGGATCACGTCGTCCTGCTTGTCAAGTCTCACGACAGCTTTGATTTCAAACATCACAGTTCCACCTCCTGTTCGTCGCGTTCAAACCACTTGTAGAGCGCCGGCAATACAAACAGGGTCAGCAGGGTGGAGGTGACGAGCCCGCCGATGACCACGGTTGCCAGCGGCTGCTGGACTTCGGCGCCCGCGCTGGTAGAAAGGGCCATGGGAACAAACCCCAGTCCGGCCACCAGCGCGGTCATCAGCACGGGACGCAGCCGGAGTTCGGCGCCATTGGTCACGGCATCGCCGACCGATTTGCCTTGTTTTCTCAGTTCGATGAAATACGACACCATCACGACGCCGTTCAGCACGGCCACGCCAAAGAGCGCAATGAATCCAACGGCGGCCGAGATGCTAAAGGGCATACCACGCAGCATCAGGGCGACGATTCCGCCAGTAGCGGCGATTGGAATGTTGAAGTAGATCAGCAGCGCCGGCTTGACCGCCCCGAACGTGGTGTAGAGCAGCACGAAGATCAGGAACAACGCCACGGGCACGACCAGCAGCAGCCGTTGCGAGGCCCGTTCGAGATTTTCGAACTGGCCGCCGTATTCGATGTAGTAGCCCGTCGGTAGCGTGACCTGCTCACCGACGGCTTTCTGTACGTCGGCGACGAAGCTGGCCAGGTCCCGACCTCGGACGTTGGCCTCCACTGCAATTCGACGATGGATGTTCTCGCGGGTAATCTGCGCCGGCCCTTCCTCGACCTCGACGTCGGCCAACTGTGAGAGGGGAATCATTCGTCCCTGCGGGTCAGCGACCTTCAGGTTACGGATCTGTTCCACGTCGCTGCGCGACTCAGGTTTGAATCGCACCTGAATGTCGAATCGGCGCTGGCCCTCCAGGACCTCCCCCACATTCCGACCGCCCATGGTCTGCACCACATCGAGGACCTGGGATGCGTTGATGCCGTATCTGCCGATGTCGTCCCGGCGAATCTTGATGCGCAGAAACGGCAGTCCAGTCGTCTGTTCGAGTTTGACGTCAGCCGCACCGGCGACGCCCGAAACGACGCGGGTGATGTCCGCGCCCACCCGGCGTAACTCATCCAGGTCCTCCCCAAACAAGGTGATCGCGAGATCGGACCGGACGCCGGCAATCAGTTCCTGTACGCGCAGTTCAATCGGCTGCGAATAACTCAGCACGTTGCCGGGGACTTCGCGCTCAAGGGCTTCGTTAAAAGCCGCCACCAACGCCTCCTTGGTCGAGGCCGTCGTCCATTCACTGTGCTCCTTGAGAATGACGTAGATGTCACTGGTCTCGACACCCATCGGGTCGGTCGGGATCTCCGCCTGACCGGTGCGGGAGACCACGGTCACGACCTCAGGGAACTGCTTCAAGGTGCGCTCGATGAGGGTCGTGCTCTTCAGCGACTCCTCAAGCGAGACGCTCGGCAGCCGCCACGCCTGCAGCGCGACCGCGCCCTCGTCGAGCTTCGGGATGAATTCCCCACCCATGAATGGCACCAGCCCCATCGACGCGACGAACACCAGAACGGCGATGGCCCCCGTAAAGCGAGGACGAGCGATCGTCCGGCCGAGCAGTGGACGGTATTTCGCCTTGAGCCAGTGAATGACCTTGGGCTCACGCTCTTCGGCTTTGTCCTTGAGCGCCAGCGAGGCCAGAACCGGCATGAGTGTGAGCGCCAGAATCAGCGACCCAATGAGCGCAAACACGACGGTCAGCGCCATTGGCCGGAACATCTTGCCCTCGACGCCTTCGAGTGTCAGCAGGGGCAGGTACACGATCATGATGATGAGCACCGCGAAGAACACCGGTCTTGCCACTTCACGGCCAGCGTCGCGGATGACCTCGTCCTTGGATAGGCCAGCCCGTCTGGCTTCACCAAGCCGTCGCACGATGTTTTCAATCATCACGACCGAGCCGTCCACGATCAGGCCGAAGTCGATCGCTCCCAGGCTCATGAGATTGCCCGAGAGGCCTGCCTGCACCATGCCGGTAAAGGCAAAGAGCATCGACAGCGGGATCGCCATTGCCACAATGATGCCGCCACGCACGTTACCGAGCAGCAGGAGCAGGACAGCCACAACAAGGATGCCGCCTTCAACGAGATTCTTGGACACGGTGCCGATCGTTTTCCGGACCAGATCGGTACGATCGTAGTAGGTCTCAACAGTCACGCCTGCCGGAAGGCTGCCCTTGATTACGTCGAGTTCCGTATTCACGCGGTCAGATACGACACGCGCGTTTTCGCCGATGAGCATCATCACCACACCAGTGACGACTTCGCCGCGCCCGTCCCGCGTGACCGCGCCTTGCCGTACCTGCGGAGCCAACACGGTCTGTCCGAGGTTGCGGATGTAGATGGGCGTCCCGCCCTCGGCGGACACCACGATATTGTCGATATCCGAGATCTTCTCGACCAGCCCTTCGCCTCGAATGACGTACTGTTCCTGCGCGCGTTCGAGATAGGCGCCGCCGGCATTCGCGTTGTTACCTTCGAGGGCGGCAAACACCTGGTCGAGACTGATCTTGTACGACACCAGCTTGTCGGGATCGATCTGGACCTCGTAGGTCTTCAACTCGCCGCCGTACGAGTTGACTTCGACGACGCCCGGTACCGATCGCAGCTTGAACGCAATATCCCACTCGAGAATGCTGCGCAGGTCCATCAGGGACTTGCCATCACCCCGAACTTCAAACTGATAGATCTCCCCGAGGCCGCTGGTGATGGGCCCCATGGTTGGCGTGCCGAGGCCTTCCGGGATCGCCTCACGCGCATCGGGCAGCCGTTCGAGCACCAGACGCCGGACAAAGTACAAATCCAGGTCTTCTTCGAAGTAGATATAGACCGCCGACAGTCCGAACCGTGAGACGGACCGGATGTCGGTGATCCCAGGCAGGCCGCTCATCGCCGTCTCTACCGGAAACGTGATGAACCGTTCGACCTCGAGTGGACCCAGGCCCGGGGCCTGTGTGAGGACAAGCACCTGGTTCGGGGTCACATCCGGTACTGCGTCAATTGGCAGCCGGAGCATGGATCTGACCCCCACACCGACCATGACCAGGGTCATGACGATGATCAGGAATTTGTTGCGGAGCGAGAAATCAATAATGCGGTGCATGATGTGGCTCCGGCCTTAGTGCTCGTCGCCGATACGCTCGCGCAACAGCGCCGTCTTGAGATAAAAACTGCCGGCGGAGACGATGCGCTCGCCTGGCTTCAGGCCGACCCGCACCTCGACCACCTCGCCGGTCGCCGTGCCCAGCTCAACGTTGCGCCGCACAAAACGGTTGGCGGCCGTCTGGACAAACACGACCGCCTGGTTGTCGATGCGTTGTACCGCGGAGAGCGGGATCACCAGCGCGTCACGCTGATCGGCGGTCGGCACCGAGATGCGCGCGAACATGTCGAGCTTCAGCGCCGCAGTGGGATTTGCCACCACGACCCGCGCCTTGGCGGTGCGGGACTCTGGATCGATCGAGTCGGCGATAAACGCGACCCGCCCCGTGAACGTGCGGTCCGGGTAGGCGTCGAGACGCACTGTGGCGTCCGTGCCGGTCCGGACCTTCGTGAGATCCTTTTCGTAGACGTCCGCGAGCACCCAGACGGTGGACAAGTCGGTCACCGTGAACAGTTCCCGGTCCGGCTCCACCAGTTCGCCTTCGGCCACGTCGTACCGCGTGATCACGCCGTCGAACGGCGCGCGAAGAATGGCGTGTGAGGACTCCCGGTGCAGTCCTTTGCCTTCGACGGTGGACAACTTTCCGAGATCAGCGTCGGTCAGACCGAACCGATGCAGCTGTTCTTCAACGCGTGAAACCGTGGCCTGCATGCTGGCGACCGTCGCTTCGGCAGTTTTGACCTCAGCCTCGCGCAGGTCCAGCGTCTGGCGGGCGATGGCCTCCAATGTGAGAAGGGCGCGCCCGCGCTCAGCGATCTTGCGCTTGCTGTCGCGGTCCGCCTCGGCCTGACGCAACATGGCCCGGGCACTGAGGTATTCCCCGACGTATTCGCCGAGCTGGATGTTGTCGTAGGTCGCCAGCGGCTGTCCCTTAGTCACGCGAGCGCCCAAGCGAACCCAGACCTGCTCGATTACGCCGCGGGCGAGTGGGCGCACATGCGCGACGCGCGCTTCGTCGGGGGTCACTGTGCCGGTCATGTCGACCAAGTTCGGGATGGCCTGCGAGGTGACATCGACGATCGCCAAGGCCGCGTTCTTCTGCGCCTCCGGCGTGAGTTCGACTTCGCCTGGGGGCAGTTCGTTGGCATGGTCGTCTGCCTCCTCGGTTGGCTCGGCGGGCGAGCGGACGAGCCCCCAGGTGATGGCGCCGGTCAGTGCGGCCGTCATCGCTACGGCCAGCAACAGCGCTCGGCCGGAAATGCCGGTGTGGTTCGTATTCGTCTCTGCGGTCATCGTCGCAATCTCCTCAGGATCCTCACAAAGGTTTACCGCTGGCCGTCGGTGAATCCGACGGCCGCCGCGAGTTCAAACAGACTCAACCGCTGGTCGAATAACGCACGGTTGTAGATACGCTGCGTGTCTCGAAAAGCGCGCTGCGCATCGAGGTAGTCGATCAGGTTGGCGACGCCCAGGCGGTACGACTCCAGCACGATGTCTCGTGATTCACGGGCGTTAGTCAGGTATTCGCGCTCGAGGTAAGTCACGCGGGCGCGGTTGACATCGACAGCATTCAGGGTGCGCTGCACATCTAGGCGGACAGCGTTTTCGACGAGTTGGGAGCGCGCGGCCGCCGCGCGACGTTCGGCATCGGCGCGCAACACGCCACCCTGATTCTGGTTGAACAGCGGCAACGGAATCGTGGCGCCGAAGACCACGGCGTTGGTGCCAAAACTCTTCCGGTATCCGGCACCGAACGTGACGTTTGGCGTGCGCAACGCCCGCTGCAACTGTGTCGCGGTGTCGGCCCGTGACACGGCCTGCTGAGCGCCCAGCACATCTGGCCGTCCCGCCAGCGCCTGAGCCACCAGCGTGTTCTGTCCAGGCGCTCCGGCTGCGGCGGCCGCCAGCAGCGGCGCCATTTCGCCTGGCGCGATGGTCAGCCCGTCGGTCAGTTCAACAGCGTGATCGAGCGACGGCGCGTTCAGGAGTGCGAGCAATTGGCTACGGCCATTCCGGAGTGCCAGATCCGCCGCGAACACGTCCTCGACAAACCGCAAGCGTTCGACCTGCAACCGGCGCACATCCGCACCAGAAATCTCGCCCTGCCGAAAGCGCGCGTCATTGAGGGCGATGACCTTGTCGATTTCCTCAAGCGCCCTCTGCGCGACCGCCTTGTCCGAATTGGCCAATACGGCGGCAAGGTAGGCCCGCCGCACGTCGAGTTCCACTTGCCGGCGCGTGTCGCGCAGTCCGGATTGGGCGATCTCCTTTCCGGCCTGCGCCACCTCCGTCCGTATTCGCCGTCGCCCCGCTGTTTCCAATTCCTGGTCATAGCGGACGGTGAACTCCTGGTTGCTCCACAGACCCGGACGGTTCGGTTCGAAAAGCGGGTACCCTTCTGAGTCAACAGACAGTGCCGGATTGGGCCGGCGGGCCGCCGCGGCGCGGTCGCCTTCAGCGGCATCAACGCCCGCGCCCGCTTCCGCCATGGCCGGATTGCGCTGAATGGCTAGCGCGACGGCCTCTGCGAGTGAGAGCCGTGCGGGAATCGGCATCGTCTGGGCCAGTGCCGGCACCGTCCACGCGGCGACCAGCATTCCAGCGGCGACGACAAGGCGGCCAACGGCCGTCCTCGACGCACATTGCGTAAAGACACACATAATTTTTCCTCGATGACACGACGCGAACACACGCACCGAGGCCAATGCCCAAGCGCGACCGCTACAAGAGAACGAGTGGCCTTAGGCCTGGAGTGGGGGGTGGTAGAGGAGGGGCGAAACGCCGAGTGGGAGGTTGACGGCCGGGAACGTCGAGACACCCACCGTTGTAACCACGGCGAAGACGGCGTCACCTGACACCGGGCTCACTATGTGCGAACAGCAGAAGCAGTCCGAGTCCGGGCGGACCGGCGACTGATCCTCGTGCGAGGCATCACCGGCGACGGTTGTTGACTCCGCCGCACAGAGCTGTGGCACCAGCAGATCCACGACCGTCCACATCAAAATGGCGCAGGCGCACAGGTGGACGATGGACTGCCAGCGGAAGAGTCGCACATCGTGAGGGTACACTATCGTGTGTCGGCGATGCAATGTCGCGTGCCGCTCTGGATCCAGTCAGCGGCCCGCCTTGTAGTGAACCTCACAGCCATACGGCTGGCTTGACGGCGTCGTCACAGTGCGACCTGCCAGAAGCTCGGTTAGGGCCGCATCAACATAGTTCTTCGCCCCCGCCAGCGAAGTTGCATCGGTCTTGGGCTGATCGTCGATCGCGCCGTTGTATGCCACCCGTCCTGATGGGTCAACGATGACCATGTGTAGCGCGGTGCTTACTCCGTATCGCTTGCCAACATGACCTTCTGGATCGAGAAGCATAGCGGTCGGATTGGATTTGAGCTGCGCTCGGTACTCGCGTGATTGCTCCGGCGTGAGGTAGCTGTGAAAGCCTTCCGCAGACGAGTTGATGAGCAGCCAAGTCACACTTTTGTCCGTCCAGCGTTTCTGCCGCGCCTGCATGTCGCCGCATGACCCGGTCGAAGGAGTTTGACCGGTAGGGCAGCGCGTACGAATACGCACAGTCAAACTGAACGGCGGCCAGAGCCGCTATCGCTTTGTGCCTGGCCCGTGACAGCATGGCGATGTCGCAGTCAGTGCCGACCAGACTGGCCTCGGGGCAATGCTGCTTCAACCGCACTGCCAAGGTGCCGGTGCCGCATCCCACGTCGAGCACCCGCATGCCTGGAGCCAGATCCGCCTGGCCGATCAATGCCGCCTTGAACGTTCGCTCCCGGGCGGTGGCGCCGACAACGGCGTCATACCAGGCGGTGAGAGCATGGAAGCGCAGCGCCGGGACATAGGGCACGACCTATCGTGCCACTACGCGGTGGCGAATGAATCGGCACCATCCATGAAATTCTCGTTAACAGAGCGTTCGCCTGCGCCAGCGCTCGCACCGACGGGAGGCCGGCGTTCGTGTCATGACACTCCCACTTGACTCTGGAGTGCACTCCAGGGTGCATACTCAGAACATGGCGGAGGGTTGTGACTGCCGGACTGAATCGGCCACCGACGCGCGAGCGGCGTGCCACCAGTGCGGGTCGAAGGGTTCGGCTGTCGATGAGGTGACGGCACGGGCTCTGCTCACCGACGGCGCCCTCCGTCTCCTCACCTCGGCCCCCCTGTATTTTTGCAACGAGCCAACCTGTTCGGCGGTGTACTTCGCGACTGATGGCCAGGTGTACACCGGCGCGGATCTGCGTGTGGCCGTCTGGCAGAAGGAGCAGCCCGGTCGTCGGAGGATCTGCTATTGCTTCGATGAGAACGAAGCATCGATCCTGCGCGAGTTCGTCGACACAGGTCGGTGTGAAGCCGTCCACCGGGTGCGGAACCATATCGCCGCCGACCGCTGCGCGTGCGAGGTACGGAATCCTCGTGGCACCTGCTGCCTGGGGGATCTCATAAAGGCCGTCGCCTGTATTGAGTCCCGTTGGCTTTCCGAGTTTGAGAACTGCCAGTGACGAACGGCTATCGAATCGGTCATGTGGCCCGGAAGACAGGTGTCACGCCTGACGCAATTCGCTTCTACGAGCGGCTCGGTGTCCTGCCCTCCCCGCCACGCACAGCCGGAGGGATGCGGTGGTATGGCGACGACGTCCTTCCACGGGTGCGCTTCATTCAACAGGCGCAGGCGCTGGGTTTGACCCTGAAGGAGGTGAGGGAGCTGGTGGCCGATGAAGGCCGTGCAGGTCACCAGCGGTGCCGCCGCGTCCGCGATCTCCTGACAGCACATTTCGCCGACGTGGAAGCCCGAATCCGAGAGTTGCAGGCATTTCGACGTACGCTCCGAGCGCACCTGAAGGAATGCGAACGCGCATTGGAGCAGGACACCCCTGTGTGCCCGGTGATGGTCCAGTTGCGAGGGCGTAGTCAATGAAGACCGCCGTCATCGCTGTCTTGGCTGCGGCCGTCGCATCCGCGTGCTGTATCGGACCGGTGGTGTTCGTGATCCTCGGTGCTGGCGCGTTCGGCGGGTCTTTGGCCGTTTTGGAGCCGTACCGTCCGATGCTGCTTGGACTGACGGGTGTGCTGCTTGGCGTGGCGTTCTATGTCGCATACGGACGCGCGTCCGCTTGCGATGCGTGCTCGTCGATGTCGCGGAGGCGGACGCGGATCGCCGTCTGGGTAGCGGCGGCCCTCGTCGCTGCCCTGGTCACATTTCCGAACTACGTTAGTTATCTCTTCTGAAGGAGGATGTATGTCACAGGTTTTGATACTCGTCGCCGCGCTTGCGATTGGCGGCATCGCGACGGCACCGGGCCCACGTGGGCCCGCGACACAGGCCACGCCAGCCGAAGCTACAAAGGTCTGCACGCTGAAGGTGACAGGGATGACCTGCTCTGGCTGCGAAGCGGCAGTGAAGCTTGCGGCGAAGCAGATTGATGGTGTGAAGGCCGTGAAGGCCAGCTACGCCAAAGGCATGGCTGAGGTCACCTTCGATCCGGCGAAAACAACAGCAGATGCGATCGCCAAAAAAATCGCGGATAAGACTGGCTATAAAACTGAAGTGGTGAAGTAGCACAGCCTGAGTTCTGCGCCGCTGGAGACGGCCTAGCCTACCGATTGTCCCTGCTTCCGAAGTTTGATGAAGTACGACACCATCACGACGCCCGGCACCGGCACCTTGGCAGTGCGGTTGAAGCAGCATTGCCCCGAGGCCAGTCTGGTCGGCACTGACTGCGACATCGCCATGCTGTCACGGGCCCGACAACGGCGTCATACCAGGCGGTGAGAGAATGGAAGTCTCGTTAACAGAGCGTTCGCCTGCGCCAGCGCTGCCACGCCGCGCCGTCAGGGGATGTGCAGTTGTGCACAGCCACCACGTGAGCGGCCATGTGAGCATCGGCCGACAGTCGGGACGCGTCAGCCTTTCAACGGAGAGCCCTCATGCCAGATCACATTCGTGTTGCGGTCAACGGGTATGGCGTCATCGGCAAACGCGTCGCCGACGCGGTGCGCGCCCAGCCGGACATGCACCTAGCTGGTATCAGCGACATCACGAGCGACTATCGCGTTAAGACCGCCGTGGTGCTCGGTCTGCCCGTCTACGCCTCGATGCCCGAGCAGGCCGTGACGATGAAGGCCGCGGGCATTCCTGTGGCCGGTGTACTCGACGATCTCCTGACACAGATCGACGTCGTCGTCGATTGCACGCCGAAGGGCGTCGGCGCCAGGAACCTTGCGCGCTATCGGGCGGCCGGCATCAGGACGATCCTTCAAGGCGGCGAGACACACGACGTCACGGGCCACTCATTCGTGGCGCAGGCCAACTACGCATCCGCGCTTGGCCGCGACGCCACGCGTGTCGTGTCGTGTAATACGACCGCCACCGTGCGCACGCTGGGGGCCCTGCAGAAGGCCGGTTTGCTCGGCAAGGCTCGAGGCGTGCTCATTCGACGCGCCACCGATCCGTGGGAGTCCGATCACAGCGGCATCATGAATACCATCGTGCCGGAAGCGCACATTCCAAGCCATCAGGGCCCTGACGCGCAGACGGTGCTCCCGGATCTCGACGTGATCACGGTCGCCGCGAAAACGGCTCATACGCAATCGCACCTGCACTACTGGATCGTCGAGCTCACGCGGGCGGCCACGCGCGACGAGGTGCTCGAGGCGTTTACCGCCGCTCCCCGCATCGCGCTGGTTCGCATGGGGGACGGCCTCGTGGCGCTCAACAGCACCGTCGAGTTGATGCGCGATCTTGGCCGGCCTCGCGGCGATCTCTGGGAAGTGGCGCTGTGGGAAGACGTGCTGGCTGTTCACGGACGTGAGGCGATCTACACCTATCAGGTCTTCAATGAAGCTATTGTTGTGCCCGAGACCATCGATGCCATCCGGGCGCTGGTGGCAACCGTGACGGACGGCCACACCTCGATCGCGATGACCGACCGCGCACTGGGCGTGCGGCGCGATTTTCTCACGCCGCTCTGAGCCTCAACGACGAATCGACGCTGATGATCTGGATGAGAAGATCGGCCAACAGATGCGTGGAGGGTGTCCGGGATGACATACCACTATGTGTGGCTCGGGTGGTCGATCGGGTTTCTCTTTCCGTGGCTCGCGCTGTATGTGGCCTATCCGCGGTTCCGGCCCGTGATGTGGCGCGTCAGTATTGTGACAGCGGCGTTCGGCTTGACCGAGCCCATCTTCGTGCCGGAATACTGGAATCCGCCGAGCCTGTTTGAATTGGCGCAACGCACGGGCTTCGACATCGAGAGCCTCATTTTCAGCTTTGCCATCGGTGGCATCGGGGCCGTGCTGTATAACGCGCTCACCAACCGGCCCTTCGGCACGGTGAGTCCCGCCGAAAGGCAGCGGTCCTGGCATCGGTTCCACCCGGTGGCTCTGTGGGCGCCGTACGTGTTGTTTGTCCCGTTTTACTTCTTGCCCTGGAATCCCATCTACCCCGCCATTGTCTGCATGGCCATCGGCGGGATCGCTTCAGCCATCTGCCGGCCGGATCTGAAAATGAAGGGGCTCGTCGGTGGAGCTGTATTCCTGGTCCTCTACGCGCTCTTCATGCTGGGCCTGGTGTGGTTCACGCCCGGCTATATTCCGCAGGTATGGAATCTGGCCGCGTTGAGCGGTGGCCTGGTGGCCGGCATCCCGCCCGAAGAGCTGCTCTTCGGATTCGCTTTTGGCTGGTACTGGACCGGCGTGTACGAGCACTTCACGTGGCGCACGAGCGTGGCGCGCGCGTAATTTCGAGGTCCGCCAGATCACTGCAGAGGACGCGGACGCTCACGCGGCCGCAGTCTTGCCAGGCTGGCGGATCCCTGCCAGCTTCGTGCGCTTCAGCAACAGCGCATTGACCGCCACGATCAGTGTGCTGCCGGACATCGACAGCGCCGCAATCTCAGGACTCAGTACGAAAGGGTACAAGACGCCCGCGGCGAGTGGGAACGCGATGACGTTGTAGCCCACCGCCCACCAGAGATTCTTGTGCATCTTTCGCAAGGTCGCGCGCGATAGCTCGATCGCGGCGACGATGTCATAGGGGTCGCTCTTCATCAGCACGACATCGGCGCTTTCCATCGCGACGTCGGTGCCGGCGCCAATAGCAAACCCGACGTTCGCCTGGGTGAGTGCGGGCGCATCGTTGACCCCATCGCCCACCATTCCCACCTTCTTCCCCGTGGCCTGCAGCTCCTTCACCTTGTCGGCCTTCTGGGCCGGCAGCACGTCGGCCAACACGCTGTCGATACCGAGATCCGCCGCGATCCGCCTGGCGGTGGCCGCGTTGTCGCCGGTCAACATCACCACCTCGATCTTGCGTTCACGCAACTTGGCCACCGCCGCCTTGGAGGTGGGCCTGATCGCATCGGCAATGGCGATGAGACCAATCACGCGACCAGCCTCAGACACATGGACGACGGTGCGGCCATCCGCCTGGAGCCGGGTGGCGTCGGCCTCCAGCGGGCCGAGCGCGAGCTGTTGCGTATCCATCAGCAGCCGGTTGCCGAGGAACACCGTGCCGCCGGCGGTCTCGGCGCGTGCGCCCATGCCATCCAGACTTTCAAAACCTGTCGGCGCCGCGACGCTGAGGTGCGCCGCCCGCCGCAGGATCGCCTGGGCCAGTGGATGGTCGGACCCCTGCTCGACCGCCGCGGCGGCGGTCAGCAGCACGTCCTCGGTGACCCCTTCCGCCGTCACGAGATCGACCACCTCCGGCTGGCCGACAGTGAGCGTGCCGGTCTTGTCGAAGACGATAACTGTGAGTTTGGTGGCGTCTTCGAGCGCCGAGGCGTTCTTGAACAAAATGCCGTTCATCGCGCCGAGGCCCGTGCCCACCATCACCGCCATGGGCGTGGCCAGTCCCAACGCATCCGGGCACGCGATGACGAAGACCGTGATGGTCAGCGTCACCGCGAACAGCAGCGGCTGTCCGATCCACCAGAACCACACCGCAAAGGTCAGCACACCCATGACGATCGCGGCAATCACCAGCCACTGCGCGGCCCTGTCCGCGAGGAGTTGGCCCGGCGCCTTGGAATTCTGGGCCTCCTGTACCAGCTTGACGATCTGCGCCAGTGCCGAGTCGGCCCCGACCTTGGTCGCCTTGTAGCGGAAGCTGCCGCTCTTGTTGATGGTCGCTCCGATCACCGTGGCGCCCGGTCCCTTCTGGACCGGCATCGACTCGCCGGTGAGCATGGACTCGTCGACCAGGGATTCGCCGCTCTCGACGGTGCCGTCGACCGGAATCTTGTTCCCCGGCCGGATCACGACCATCTCGCCCGCGAGGACCTGCGCCGTTGGTACTTCAACCTCGGTGCCGTTGCGGATGACAGAGGCCATCGCCGGCGTGAGATCCATCAGCGCCCTGATGGCCGACGATGCCCCGGCGCGGGCGCGCATTTCGAGCCAATGGCCGAGCAGGATGAACACCAGAAGGACGGCGACGGCTTCGAAGAACTGTCCACCCCCGTCAAAGAAGAACGTCGAGCCCACGCTGAAGAGATACCCGGTGCCCACGCTCAACACGATCAGCGCCGCCATG
>CAZLJG010000041.1:0-16321 GCA_964559545.1 uncultured Solibacteraceae bacterium
CCGTCGGCGGCGACGAGTGACGACGTGAAGCCGGTGGTGCCGTCGCCGAGACGCTGCTGGTAGACCTTCTCGCCAGACTCGGCGTCGAACACGCTGAACACCCCGTTGTTCTTCGACACATAGAGCAGGCCGTCGTACAGCACCGGCGAAATCATGTAGGCCCCTTCGCGCATGTGGCTCCACGAAATGTGCTCGTTGGTGGTGGCGTCGGCGGCCAGGGAGATGTCGCCCTTCGCCGTGTCCTTGATCGCAAACACCGGCTGGCCCGGGCCGTGTGCTGAAGTCAGGTAGACCAGACCGTCCCCGATCACGGGCACCGGCACGGGAATGTCGCCGCCAACGCTCTTCAGCTTCCAAATCTCCGCGCCCGTCTCGAAGTCGTACGCGCCCATGTGCCGCCAGCCGTTGACGATGACCTGTGTGCGGCCACCCACGCGATGAATCGCCGGTGTGCTCCAAGTCGGGACGTCCTGCCGCGCCGTGCGCCACAGCTCCTTGCCCGTCTGGAGATCGAACGCGGCAATGAACGAATCCTTCTGCACGTCCGCCTGGAGAATGACCTTGCCCTGATGGATCACTGGCGAGGTCGCAAACCCCCACTGCGCCTGCGGTGCCATGAAGTAGCCGGAGTCGAGGACGCCGAATTCCTTCCTCCACTTCAGGGTGCCCTGCATGTCGAATGCAAACAGGCCCTCGGAACCGAGCATCGCCACCAGGTGTGTGCCGTCAGTGGCGAGTGTTGAGTTGGCGTGTGTGGCCTTGGTGTGACGTTTGATGATCGGCACGCCGCGGTGAATCACGCGGTCGAACATCACCTTGCCATCGCGCTTGTCGAGACAGACGAGGCGCCAGGTGTGTTCGGTGGCGTCGTCCACCGATCGGATATCGCCGTACAGACCCAGCTTCATGCTGGCGTCGCCCTTGTCACTCTTTGCGGTCGTGACGCACAGCTGATTGCCCCAGATGACAGGGCTCGAATGCCCGAGCCCATCCAACGGCGTTGACCACGCAACGCCCTCTCCCTTCGGAACGTTCCACGTCGTCGGCGTAGTGCCCGTGCCAACCCCTGCGCCGTTGATGCCGCGGAACCCCGGCCAGTCCACGCCAGGTCGCGCATCCGGCGCGGTCGCCGCCGCAGCGGCCATCATCGTTGTCGCGACCAGTGTCGCCAGCAATGCTCGCTTCATCACATGTCCCTCTATTTGATCTTTGTGCCCAGCCACGCTTCGCGGAAGGCCTTCTGCAGGTCCGTCAACGCGGCGCCGGCACCTTCGACGTCAATCACCACGAGCGCGGGATTTGGCTTCAATGTGATTGTGGTGGTCACCGTCTGACCGCCACGACGACGTAACGTCAGCGTTGCGGTTTCGCCTGGCTTCTTGCGGCTCATGGCACCGAACGTATCCACCGTGGCGGGTTGTCCGTCGATTGTGACGATGACGTCGCCGTATTCGAGGCCCGCCTCGTACGCCGGTGTTCCGAAGGCGATGGGATTGATGCTGTTGCCTTGCGTCGGATTGATGGTGAGCCCGCCGCCTTCGATCGGCGCGACCTGCACGTTGCCAATCCAACCCGCTTCCGGCGCGCGCGGACGCACGACAAATCCCGCCTGCAACATCAGGCGCTCGTAGTTGACGACCTCGCGGCCCTCGACGTACTTGTCGAAGAAGTCGTCGGCGAACGCCTTGTTCTTTGTCAGGACGGCGAGTTGGGTCCGCAGATCGCGCAAGGTGTACGGCCGCGCCACGAACCCAGGCGTCGCGCTGGCAGGTTTCCCGTAGGTCACCCAGAGCAAACGCATGTAGTCGTCGAGCGTGATCTTGCTGTCGGACATTTCGCGCAGCGACAAGTCGAGCGCGAGGGCCACTGCGGCGCCGTAGGTGTAGTACGAAATGAACGATCGGCCAAATTCCGTCTTGTCGATCGAGGCCGCAGCGTCGGTGTAGGCCGCGTGCTGGCTCATCTCGACCGCCGAACGCACCAGGCGGCCGGAACCGTTCACGACCGCGTTGATCGTGCCGCCGAACCCGACGCCGCCCTGGGAGACGGGCGTGAAGCCAGCGCGGATCAGGAGCAGGTTGCCGTAGTACTGCGTGAAGCCCTCGGCCAGCCAGAGGCAGCACGAGATGTTGGCATCGGTGAAGTTGAACGGCTCGAGGTCGTCCGGCCGGATGCGTTCGACGTTCCACGCGTGGAAGAACTCGTGGGAGATCGTGCCCAGCGCCTGCCGGCGCTGCTGTGGATTTGCGATCGACAACCGGCTGCTGGTGAACGTGGAGTTGCGATGCTCCATGCCGTCGCCGTCGCTGTGCGGCGTGTAATCGAGCAGGAACGTGTAGTTCCCGGTGTCGAAGGCTGGGAACTCACCGAAGACCGCGCCCTGTTCGAGCACCACGCGCTCGACGTCCTTTGTCAGGGCGTCCAGGTCCGCATCGGATCCATCGTGATGCGCGGCGACGCGGATGTCATACGTTTTGCCGTCGGGATTTTTCACGGTGAACGACCGCAAACCGAAGTTGGACAACTCCGTCGGGCTGTCCATGAAGTACTGCAGGTTCGGCGCCGTGAACGTCATCGGATCGTTTGTGGGGAAGAGCTGTGTGCCGATCTTCCAGTTGGATCCGGTCGGCGGCACAAACGTGACGCGCACCGGGCGACTCTCAAGGCCGACGGCCCACAAAAACGACGCCGGAATGTTCAAACGCGCGTGTGTGTTGTCCACGGCGAAGTAGGTGCCGTCACCACGATCGCCGAAGATCTTGTAGACCACTCGCACCGTGCCGTCGTGTCCGGCAACGTTCCACTGATACGGTGTCGGACGTGTCGGCTTGATCGCGACGCCCTTCGCGTTGAACGCTTCGAACGAAAAGATGTTCTTCGCAAACTCGTGCACAGCGTAGCGTCCCGGTGACGACCGGCTCATCCGCGCCTGTAACGGTCGAGTCCCCAGGCCTGTGAACGTCACTTCCACCTGCATCCAGTGGTGTTCCGGTTCAGGGAAGGTGACGCGGTACGAGACAGCTGACGCTGACGCCGGTGTTGTGGGTGGCGTGGGTGGCGTGGGTCGGGTCTGCGCACCCATCTGAACAACACCAGCCATTACAACCAAAGCAGTTGCCAACAGTCGCTTCATCATCAAATATCTCCGTTCAGCCGGGCTGAAGCCCGGCTGCTCCGACCCTTGGACCCTTGGACCCCTGGACTACTTTCCAATCCACTTCACCAACTCCGGCAACGTCGGCGCCTTGCCCTGCATCAGGATGCCCACGCGGAAGATGCGTGACGCGGCCCACACGCAGAAGCCCGTGGTGGCGACCAAACCAATCACCGCCACGATCACATGCCAGATCGGCGGCCCGGGCGGCATCGCCATGCGCAGCAGCATCGCAAATGGCGTCAGCGTCGGGAAAAAGGACATGCCGACCGCAATGCTCGAATCGGGGTTCTGGATGACGATGAACGAGCCGAGGTAGGCGAGCATGATCAGGATCATGGCCGGCTGCATCATGCTCTGCGCGTCCTTGAGGTCGGAACACGCCGATCCCAGTGCGAGGAAGACGGAGCCGTACAGCAGCGCGGCGCAGACCATGAACAGCATGAACCAGGCGATGAGTCCCGGATTGAGCAGGTCCAGCCGTCCACCGGCGAACAGGGCGTAGAGTCCTCCTGCGAGGTAGACGAAGCTCAGTGTGAGAGACACGGCCACGGTACCGAGCAGTTTGCCGGCGAGCAACTGGAACGGCGTGACCGACCCCAGCAGCACTTCAGCGATCTTGCTCATCTTTTCTTCGATGATCGCGTTCAGCAGATGCTGACCTGCGGTCATGACCGACATGAACATCAGGACCAGGAAGAACATCGGCATGGCCATCCGGGCCAGCGCGTCCACTTCCTGTGCTTCCTTGACCGTGCCATCCGCGCCCTGTTCCATCAGTCCGAACGTGGAGAGCCGGGTCCGCGCGTTCAGTCGCGTGATGAGGGCCTGATCGATCCCGGCCGCGTCAAATCGCCGTTTGGTGATCTCCGCGTTCAGCGTGGTTTCCAGCCAGTCGGGGAGCGGTTCATACGATGTGCTCTCCGAGTAGTACCGAATCGGGGGCACGTCTCCACTTGTTGCGGTCAGCACCTCTGCGGGAATCTCGACAAAGGCGAACAATTCCTTGTCCCGCACGCGGCCCGACAACTCCACCTTCAGGTCGTCGGAGGATCGGCCCGCGGCGTCCACGCTCGAGGCCACAAACTCCGGCCCGGTGCGTGTGCCGTTCTCGACGTGTTCGGCGTTGCGCGCCTCGGCCGCCGTCTTGAGTGCGTCATACAGCACGCCCGTGTGATCGATCACCGCAAACGGACGCCGCTCGACGTCCACGTGCCGCTCGGCGTACGCCATGAAAAAGAAGAAGCCGACCATCAGGACCGGCATCAGCAGGATGCCGATGATGAAGGCCTTGGTTTTGACCAGCGTCAGGAATTCGGATTGGGCGATCGTGAAAATGCGGCTCATCGCGCACCTCCATCCTGGGCGCGCAGGTCATCCGCGGTGGGCCGCGCAATCCTCACGAAGATGTCGTGCAGTGACGGTCGCCGTATCTCGAACTGGTGGACCTCTGTCTTTTGCACCAGCGCCTGCAGGAACGCCTGCGGGTTGCCCTTCAGCCGGACATCCTGATAGTTGCCGTGGTCGTTGATCGCATCGACGGCAGGCAGGCCCTGCAACATCGAAACGCCGCCGCTCACGCGGACGCGGGCGGTGTCGTGGCCGTATTCGGCCTGGATGTCGTCGAGTGTGCCGTCGAGCACCTTGTTCCCCTTGAAGATCATGAAGATGCGCTCACAGAGGCGTTCGGCAGCACTCATGTCGTGCGTCGAAAACACGATCGTCGTGCCGCGGCTGCGCATCTCCAGCACGGCGTCCTTCAGCGCTTCGGCGTTGACGGGGTCGAGCCCTGAAAACGGTTCGTCGAGAATCAGCAGTTTCGGTTGGGAGACGACGGCCGCGATGAACTGGACTTTCTGCGCCATGCCTTTGGACAGCTGTTCGACGCGTTTGTCCATCCAGTCGGTGAGTTGCAGCCGGCCCAGCCATTCCTTCATGGCGGTGTCCACTTCGTGCGCGGTCTTGCCTTTGAGTTGTCCGTAGTACCGCAGCACGCGGCGCACGGTCATCTTCTTGTAGAGGCCGCGCTCTTCCGGCAGGTAGCCCACGTCATCCCGGACGTCGGCTGCACTGGCCTTGCCCAGCACATGAATGTCGCCGGAGTCGGGCACCAGGATGTTCATGATCATGCGGATCGTGGTGGTCTTGCCGGAGCCGTTGGGTCCGATAAAGCCATAGATCGAGCCGGCCGGGACCTCGATCGAGACGTTATTGACGGCCTGATGCGTGCCGAAACGTTTGGAGACGCCGCTGACGGCGATGGCTGCGGAACTGGACATGGGGACTCCGGGGTGAAACTCGGACCTCTTTGGTTGGGATTGACAGGTTTGTGAAACCTTTCACATCATATGCCTGCTGCCTCGGGTACGCCGCCCACCCGGGACATCCGATCGAGAGCGACGCGAACGTGCGCGAGACATTCTGGCCCAGATCGGGGCTCAGATTGGACCTTGTCGCGCGTGTGTGCAATTGCCTGTCGATCAAGGTAGGCTAGGGGCGCTTTTTAGCCCGCTATGAGCCAGATTTTTCCGAAAAGCGCCAACGCTGCAGCTCGCTCGAGCCTCTTCGGTGTGTTGACCCTCGTCCTGTTCCTCGGATGGGTGATCTTCACGCTGATGCGTTCCTCCTGGGTGACGCGTCAAAACGAGTTTGTCGAGCAACCGATTCAGTTCAGCCACGCCCACCACGTCGGCGGCGTCGGCCTCGACTGTCGGTATTGCCATACGTCGGTTGAGAACTCCTCGTTCGCCGGCATCCCCCCGACCAAGACCTGCATGAACTGCCACTCGCAGATCTGGGCGAACGCGCCGATGCTCGAACCGGTGCGGGCGAGCTTCAGGAATAACACTCCTCTGACATGGATTCGGGTAAACGACCTCCCGGACTTCGTCTATTTCAACCACCAAATCCACGTGAAGCAGGGTGTCGGGTGTGAGACCTGCCACGGCCCTGTCGACCAGATGGCCCTGACCTACCAGGCCACGACGATGCAGATGGAATGGTGTCTGGACTGCCACCGCGCGCCTGAGAAATACCTGCGGCCGCGGTCGGAAGTGTTCAACATGGCGTACGAGGCCCCGGCCAACCAGTTGGAGCTCGGCCGGGCTCTCAAGAAGGAATACAACGTGGCGGGCACCGAGCACATGACCAGTTGCTCTGTGTGCCATCGCTGATTTGGCCTGGTTTGACGAACGCACATGACCTTCGCTGACATTCGATCCCGCCTCGCGAGTCCCACGACGCCCGACGGCCGTGCCTATTGGCGCAGCCTGGACGAACTGGCAAACACCCCGGAGTTCCAGGACTACGTCGCCCGCGAGTTCCCCTCGCAGGCCTCGGAGTTCAACGACCCCGCGGGACGTCGGCAATTCCTCAAGCTGATGGGCGCGTCGCTCGCGCTCGCCGGAGTGAGCGCCTGCACGCGGCAGCCCGATGAAGCCATCGTGCCGTACGTCCGGCAGCCTGAAGAGGTCATCCCGGGACGTCCGCTGTTCTACGCGACGGCGATGTCCGAGGGTGGTGTCGGCATGGCCCTCCTCGCGGAGAACCATCTCGGCCGTCCGACGAAGCTCGAGGGCAACCCCGAACATCCAGCCTCACTCGGCGCCACCGACATCTTTGGTCAGGCCGCCGTGTTGTCGCTCTACGATCCCGATCGCTCGCGCACGCTGCGCTACCGCGGCGATACCAAGACGTGGACCGGATTTGTGACCGCGCTCCAGGGCGCGCTCATGACGCAGACGGCCCTCGAAGGCGCCGGCCTGCGCATCCTCACCGAGCCGATCACGTCGCCGTCGCTCGCCGCGCAGATGCAGACGCTGCTCACCACGCTGCCGCAGGCGAAGTGGCATCAGTGGGACGCGGTGTATGGCACCGTGCAGGGCGGCGCGCCGTCCGCCACGCCGCTCTACAACTTCAAGAACGCCGACATCGTGGTCTCGCTCGACGCCGACTTCATGGGCTTTGGTCCGTCGGCCGTGCGCTACACGAAGGACTTCTCGTCGCGCCGCAAGATCGGCACGCCGACCGATCAGCTCAATCGCCTCTACGTCGTGGAACCGATTCCCACGATCACCGGGTCGAAGGCTGATCACAAGGTGGCCCTCAAGGCGGCTGACGTGCACGCCGCCGCCGCCGCGCTCGCCGCGGCCGTCGGGGTTGCGACGTCGTCGAGTGCGGCGCTGGGTGACAAGTGGCAGAAGACGTTGCCGGTGATGGCGGCGGATCTGCTGGCGCATCGCGGCCGATCGGTCGTGGTCGCCGGTCCGCATCAGCCGGCCGCGGTGCACGCTCTCGTGCGCGCGATGAACGAAGCCCTCGGGAACGTGGGCACCACCGTGACCTACACCGCGCCCGTCACTGTGACGCCGGCCGATGGTGTGGCGTCGCTGTCAGCGCTTGTGGCTGACATGAACGGCGGCAAGGTCGACGTGCTGGTGATCCTGGGTGGCAACCCGGTGTTCACGGCGCCGGCCGACGTGGACTTCCGCGCGGCCCTGTCGAAAGTGGCGACCCGCATTCACCTGGGCCTCTACTACGACGAGACGGCCGAACTGTGCGACTGGCACGTGCCGGAAGCGCACTTCCTCGAGTCGTGGGGCGACCTCAAGTCGTTTGACGGCACGGTCACGATTCAGCAGCCGCTCATCGCGCCGCTCTACGACGGTCGTCAGGCCATCGAATTGTTGTCGACGATGAATGGCGCGCCGGGACGGTCGCCGGCGGAACTCATCAAGGAACATTGGACGCAGGCGTTCACGGCAACACCGTTTGCGACCGCCGATGGTCTGCCGTACGCGACGGTGGATGCCTTCTGGCGCGCAACGTTGCACGAAGGCTTCATCGCGAGCACGTCGAATCTGCGCGCGGGCGCGGTGTTGGCTGATGTGGCAGCGAACGATGCCATCACGGCGCCGACAGTATCGGTCGCCGGTCTCGAAGTGGTGTTCCGTCCCGACCCGCACGTGCTTGATGGTCGCCATGCGAACAACGGCTGGCTGCAGGAAGTGCCGAAGCCGCTGTCGAAACTGACGTGGGACAACGCGGCGTATGTGAGCTACGCGACCGCCGAGGAATACCACCTCAAGAACGAGGACGTGATCGAGATCACGATCAACGGCCGCACCGCGAAGATGCCCGTGTGGGTGATGCCCGGCACGGCTGATGGTGTGGTGGGTGTGCACTTCGGGTACGGCCGTCTCAAGGCCGGCCGCATCGGCTCGAACATCGGGCACAACCCGTTCTCCCTGCGCACCGGCGCGGCGCCGTGGTTCCAGGGTGGCGCGACGATCGTGCGCACGGGCGAGACACATGTGCTTGCCTCGACGCAGACCCACTTCGCGATGGAAGGCCGCAACCCCGTGCGCGTGGTGGACACGGCCGCCTATCAGGCCGACCCCTCCATCGTGGCGCACATGTCGCACATGGAAGTGACCCCGGACCTGTCGTTGTATCCGGCCTTCGAATACAAGGGCAACAAGTGGGGCATGGCGATTGACCTCAACGCCTGCAACGGCTGTGGCGTGTGCATCGCGGCGTGTGTCGCCGAGAACAACATCCCGGTTGTCGGCAAGGAACAGGTCAAGCGCAGCCGCGAGATGCACTGGATCCGGGTGGACACCTACTTCGAGGGTGATCCGGCCGAGCCGTCGGGCACCTATCACCAGCCGCTCCCCTGTCAGCAGTGCGAAAACGCGCCCTGCGAAGTGGTGTGTCCGGTGGCTGCCACCGTGCACAGCGACGAAGGCCTGAACGACATGGTCTACAACCGCTGCGTCGGCACGCGGTACTGCTCGAACAACTGCCCCTACAAGGTGCGGCGCTTCAACTTCATGCTGTATTCGGACTTCACGACGCCGGAACTCAAGGCGCAGCGGAATCCCGACGTCACGATCCGCAGCCGCGGCGTGATGGAGAAGTGCACCTACTGCGTGCAGCGCATCAACCACGCGCGTGTGGACGCGAAGACGGGCGAACGGCCGATTGCCGATGGCGATGTCGTCACGGCCTGCCAGCAGGCGTGCCCGGCCGAGGCCATCGTGTTCGGCGACCTGAACAACGCGGAGAGCAAGGTGTCGCAGCTCGTGGCCCAGCAGCGGAACTACTCACTGCTTGACGATCTGGGGACGCGGCCGCGGACGACATATCTCGCCGTGGTGCGCAACCCGAACCCCGCGCTGCCGACGGAACTACCGAAGACAGCCGGTCACTGAGACTGAGACGAACGGAGAATTTTGGTGGACGGAACCTCCAACCCGCAAGACCCGCTCGGCGCTGTCCCGGTGCTCGCACCGGGTCACAGCTACAAGAGCATGACCGACAAGCTCGTGGGGATCGTGTTCTCGAAGAACACGCCCACCGCGTGGTTTGTGTTCATGGCCGTGGGCTTTACGCTCCTGACGGTCCTGACGGTCTCGTTGTGTTACCTCGTGCTGAAAGGCGTGGGCATCTGGGGCAACAACGTCCCGGTCGGCTGGGCCTTTGACATCATCAACTTCGTCTGGTGGATCGGCATCGGCCACGCCGGCACGTTGATCTCCGCAATCCTGCTGCTCTTCAAACAGGACTGGCGCACGTCCATCAACCGTTTCGCGGAAGCCATGACGTTGTTTGCCGTGGCCTGTGCGGCGATCTTCCCGATTTTCCACACCGGCCGTCCGTGGCTGGCCGCGTATTGGCTGTTCCCGTACCCGAACGTGATGGGGCTGTGGCCGAACTTCAAGAGCCCGCTCATCTGGGACGTCTTCGCCGTATCCACGTATGCGACCGTCTCGGCGATGTTCTGGTATGTCGGTCTGATTCCCGACCTCGCGACGTTCCGCGACAAGGCGGAGAAGCCGTGGCAGAAGCGCCTCTACGGGATTCTGGCTATGGGCTGGCGTGGATCCGCGCGGCACTGGTTCCGGTATGAAACGGCGTATCTGATTCTGGCCGGTCTCTCGACGCCGCTGGTGCTCTCGGTGCACACGGTCGTGTCGTTCGACTTCGCCGTGTCGAACCTGCCGGGCTGGCACGCCACCATCTTCCCGCCCTACTTCGTCGCCGGCGCCATCTACGCCGGGTTCGCGATGGTGCTGACCCTCGCGATTCCGCTGCGCGCGATGTACAAGCTGCACGACTTCATCACGATGCGCCATCTCGAGAACATGGCGAAGGTCACGCTGGTGACCGGTCTCATTGTGGTCTACGGGTACGCGTGCGAGTTGTTCTTCGGGTGGTATTCCGGCAACCAGTACGAGCGGTTCATGTTGATGAACCGCATTGTCACCGGCCCGTACGCCTGGGCGTACTGGATGTTGTTGCTCTGCAACTTCATCGTCCCGCAGCTGCTGTGGGTCAAGAAGTTCCGACGGAACATCGCGATCCTGTTCACGGTGGCGATGTTCGTCAACGTCGGCATGTGGCTGGAACGGTTTGTCATCATCGTGACGAGTCTGCACCGCGACTTCCTGCCCGGGTCGTGGGACATGTATTACCCCACGCGGTGGGACTTCATGACGTTCTTCGGGACCATCGGCTTGTTCCTGACGCTGATGTTCCTGTTTGTCCGCGTGCTGCCGATGATTTCGATCTTCGAAATGCGCACGCTGTTGCCTGAGGCGTCGCCGAAGCACAAATCCGAGGGAGGGGCGCACTGATGGCCCACCATGTTGCTGACACCACGTCGCATTACGGCCTGATGGCCGAGTTCGAGTCCGCGCAGGCGCTGCTGGATGCGGCCCACAAGGTGCGTGAAGCGGGATACACCAAGACCGACGCGTTTTCCCCGATGCCGATCCATGGATTGGCCGAAGCGCTCGGGATGAAGGAACACCTGGTGCCCAAGTTCGTGCTCGCGGGCGGCATCATGGGCCTGATCGGCGGCTACAGCCTTCAGTACTGGACCTCCGTCATCGCGTATCCCCTCAACATCGGCGGTCGTCCGTTCAACTCGTGGGTCGCGTTCATTCCGCCGACGTTTGAGACGACGATCCTGCTGGCGGCTTTTGCCGCGGTAATCTCGATGATTGCCCTCAACGGGCTGCCGTTGCCGTATCACCCGGTCTTCAACGCGAAGCGCTTCCATCTGGCCAGTCAGGATTCGTTCTTCCTGGCCATTGAAGCCGCCGACCCGCGCTACAACGAAGACACAACGCGGGCGTTTCTCGCGGGTCTCCATGCCCGGGAAGTGGTGAAGCTTGATCACTAAACTTGGTTCTCGCAGCCGGCGCCTCATGGCGGGCCTGGCACTGACAGCGGCGGTGTCCGCGGGCTGTCGTCAGGACATGCACGATGCGCCCCGGTATGACCCGCTCGAAGCGTCCGATCTGTTTGCGAACGGCAGTGCCGCTCGTCCCCTCATGGCGGGCACCGTCGCGCGCGGTCATCTGAACGAGGATGCGTATCTGCACACGGGGAAGGATGCCGCCGGTCTGCCGGTGACGGCGTTCCCGTTTGCAATCACCCGCGCGGATCTTGATCGCGGCCAGGAACGGTTCAACGTGTTCTGCGCGCCGTGTCACGGCAAGACCGGCGAAGGCAACGGCATGGTCGTGCAGCGCGGGTACCGTCAGGCGCAGTCCATGCACATCGATCGGTTGCGGTTTGCGCCAGTCGGCTACTTCTACGACGTGATTTCAAACGGCTTTGGCGTGATGCCGGACTACCGCTCGCAGATCCCGGTGGAGGATCGCTGGCGGATCGTCGCCTACGTGCGCGCGCTGCAGGCCAGCCGGCAGGGGACGACCGCGGATGTGCCGGCCGATGTGCTTGATCAGCTGCGCAAGGGCGCGACGGCGGTGCCTGCCGCCGGTGCCGCACCAGCTGCCGGGGAGATTCACCGATGAGTGGGGAGTTCAACGCAGCCGCGTTGCTGAAGGAACGGCCGGTCGCCGATCTGGCCCGTCTGTCCAACCGTGGCGTCATGTTCGGCGCGGTCGGCATTGCCGCCGTCGCGGCCGGGTACTTCATGGTGGACTTCTCGCAGTTCCTCCAGTCCTACCTGATCGCCTACATGTTCTGGATCGGCATCTCGCTGGGATCGCTCTCGCTGCTGATGGTGCAGTACCTGAGCGGCGGCGCGTGGGGCCTGGTGGCCCGCCGCGTGTTCGAAGCCAGCACGCGCACGTTGCCGCTGATGGCGCTGCTGTTCATTCCGATTGCGATGAACATGCCCACGCTCTACAAGTGGGCCCGCCCGGAGGCCGTGGATGATCCGATCATCCAGCTGAAGGCGGCGTATCTCGACATCGAGTTCTTCTACATCCGCACGATCATCTACTTCGTGATCTGGATGGGGCTGTCCTTCCTGCTGAGCAAGTGGTCGAAGGAGCAGGACGACAGCGCACCGCTTGAGCCCGGTCCGAAGGATCGCCGCTTCCGCGTCGTGTCGGGTCCCGGCATGGTGCTGCACATTCTCGCCATCACCTTCATGAGTGTGGACTGGGTGATGTCGCTCGACCCGCACTTCTACTCGACGATCTTCGGCGTGTTGGTGCTGGGTGGCCAGGGCCTCTCCACGCTGGCGTTCACGATTCTCGTGCTGCAGGGGCTCTCGAACTCGAAGCCGATTTCGGAAGTGGCCGACGCCGAGCGGTTCCACGATTACGGCAAGTTGATGCTGGCCTTCGTCATGTTGTGGGCCTACTTCAACGTGTCGCAGTTGCTGATCATCTGGTCGGCAAACCTGCCGGAAGAAATTCCCTGGTACATCGAACGCCTGCAGGGCCACTGGGCGCCCTGGGCCGTGGTCGTGCTGGTGGGCCACTTTGTGCTGCCGTTCATGCTGCTGCTCTCGCGCAACCTGAAGCGCCACGGGCGTGTGCTCTCCCGCGTGGCGTTCCTCGTGCTCATCATGCGCGTGGTGGACTTCGCGTGGACCATCGGGCCGGTGTTCCGGCACGAATACACGCTGCACTGGATGGACTTCGCCATGGTCGTCGCCTTCGCGGCGCCGTGGTTGTTCCTGTTCTACCGCAATCTGGGCAGCCGGTCTCTGGTGCCGGCCCACGACCCGTACTTCAAGGATGCAGTTGCCAATGGCGGACACTAATCACCACGGCCACGCCGCGCCGGCCCGGACCGAGGGCGACGGCATCGAGTACAAGAGCCTCGGTGTGTCGATGCTCGTGCTGACCATCGTCACGCTGGCCTGCTACCTCATCGTGTGGGGGTTCTACCTGTTCATGGACCACCGCTCGGTGACCAATGACACGGTGCGCAATCCGCTCGCGGCGCCGGCCGTCACGCCGACGATCGTGGATGGCCGCATCGTGTCGAGCAATGCGTCGCCGTCTCCGCTTCTCGTGAACGAACCGGCCAACCTCAAGAAGTTCCGCGATCACGAAGTGGAAATGCTGACGACCTACGGCTGGGTGGACCAGAACGCCGGTACCGTCCGCGTGCCGGTCGATGTCGCCAAGGAACTCGTGCTCAAGCAGGGCTTCCCTGTGCGGGCGGGGGGCCAGTAGACCATGACGATGCGACGACTCCTCGCGTGCGCAGCGGTCCTCTGGGCCGGTGTGGGCGTGGTGTCGATGTCGGCACAGCGGGCGATGCCCGGGTCGAGTGCACCCGGCACGCCGGCGATGGCACCGCTGCCGATTCTCAAGGAAGTGCGCATCGACCAGAAGCTTGATGAGTCCGTGCCGCTCGATCTGCCCTTCACCGACGAGCAGGGCCGCGACGTCAAGCTGGGCGACTACTTTGGCAAACGTCCCGTGGTGCTCGCGCTCGTGTATTACGAGTGCCCGATGCTGTGCACGCAGGTCCTGAACGGCCTGTTCTCGTCGATGGAGCCGGTGAAGATTGACGCCGGTCGCGACTTCGACCTCGTCGTGGTGAGTTTTGATCCGGGTGAAACACCCGCGATGGCACTCGCGAAGAAGGCCGGGTACGTGAAGCACTATCAGCGGCCGACGGCCGAGGCCGGCATTCACTTCCTGACCGGCCGGCAGGCCTCGATTGATCGGTTGGCGGACGCGGTTGGTTTCCGGTACGTCTACGACGAAGCCATCGATCAGTATGCCCATCCGGCCGCCATCTCGGTGCTGACGGCACAGGGCAAGGTGTCGAAATATCTCTACGGCGTGGAATTCGCGCCGCTCGATTTCCGGTTTGCTGTGACGGCGGCCGGTGAGGGGCAGATCGGCACGCTGGTCGATCAGGCGCTCCTGTATTGCTTTCACTACGACCCCGCCACGGGCAAGTACAGCCTGGCGATCATGTCCTTTGTCCGGATTGGCGCCGTGTTGACCATGGTGGGGCTTGGCGCATTCCTTTTTGTCAACCTGCGGCGCGATCGCCGGCAGCGCACCGCGGTCGCATCGACCGCAACGGGTACTCGGTAGATGTCCAGTTTCCCCCTGTTCCCAGAGGCCGCCTCGTCGATTGCGCACGAGGTCGACCTGATCTATTTCTTCATCCTCGCGGTGTGTTCGTTCTTCGCCGTGCTGGTGTCCGCCCTGGTGGTGTTCTTCGCCGTGAAGTTCCGCCGGCGCCACCCGGATGAGGTCGGCGCCGACATCCACGGCTCAATCGCGCTCGAACTGCTGTGGACGGTGATCCCGTTCATCCTCGCCATGGCCATGTTTGTCTGGGGCGCGGACCTGTATTTCCGCATCGCGCGTCCGCCGGCCGATTCGATGGAAGTGTTCGTCGTCGGCAAACAGTGGATGTGGAAGGTGCAGCATCCCGACGGCGTGCGCGAGATCAACGAACTGCACGTGCCGATCAACCGCAACGTCAAGATCACGCTCGGCTCCGAAGACGTGCTGCACGACTACTACATCCCCGCGTTCCGCGTGAAGATGGACGCCGTGCCGGGCAAGTTGACGACGATGTGGTTCCGGGCGACGAAGGCGGGCACGTATCAGATCTTCTGTGCCGAATATTGCGGCACGCAGCACTCCGGGATGATCGGACAGGTCATCGCCATGGAGGAGCATGACTACGAGGCCTGGCTGGCCGGCGGCCGATCCACGGGGACGGCGGTTGAAAACGGCGAGCGCCTCTTCACCGATCTGGCGTGTATCACGTGCCACAAGACGGACACGACGGGCCGCGGTCCGGTGCTGGCCGATGTGTTTGGCCACGAAGTGCGCCTGATGGATGGCCGCACGGTGGTGGCGGATGACAACTACCTGCGTGAGTCGATTGTGAACCCGCAGGCCAAGGTCGTGCTCGGCTTCCAGCCGATCATGCCGACCTTCCAGGGCACGGTGAGCGAGGAGAACCTCATGCAGCTCATCGCCTATATCAAGACGTTGAAGGCCACCCCGCCGGCGGCCCCGGCGGGCGGACAGTAAGGCGCAAGGACCGTTATGACTCACGGCACTCAGAATTCACCCAGTTATCTGGACGCCCCGCACGGCATCTGGTCGTGGTTGCTGACCAAGGACCACAAGCGGATCGGGATCATGTATTTGATCTCGGTCACGGTGTTCTTTGCGATCGGCGGCCTGTTTGCGGCCGGCATCCGGACGGAACTGCTGACGCCCAAGGGCGACTTCCTCACGGCGGACCTCTACAACAAGCTCTTCACGCTGCACGGCGTCGTGATGATCTTCTTCTTCCTGATTCCGTCGATTCCCGCGACGCTTGGCAACTTCCTGATTCCGATTCAGATCGGCGCCAAGGACCTCGCGTTTCCGCGCATCAACCTGCTGAGCTGGTACATCTACGTCATCGGTGCCGTCTTCACGCTCGCCGCGGTGTTCATGGGCGGCGTGGATACCGGGTGGACGTTCTACACGCCGTACAGCTCGATTGCCTCAAACACCAACGTGGTGCTCGCGGCGCTCGGCGTGTTCATCACCGGGTTCTCGTCGATCCTGACCGGCTTCAACTTCATCGTCACGATCCATCGCATGCGCGCGCCGGGCATGACGTGGTTCCGGTTGCCGCTGTTCATCTGGGCGCACTACGCGACCAGCCTGGTCATGATTCTCGGCACGCCAGTGGTCGCCATCACCATCCTGCTGGTGTTTGCGGAACGTGCGCTGGGCTTTGCGATCTTTGACCCGCGCGCGGGTGGCGACCCGGTCCTGTTCCAGCACCTGTTCTGGTTCTACTCGCACCCGGCCGTCTACATCATGATCCTGCCGGCCCTGGGCGTCATCAGCGAGATCGTCTCGACCTTCTCGCGCAAGCGCATCTTCGGCTACAGCTTCGTGGCGTTCTCGTCGCTCG
>CAZLJG010000042.1:0-4205 GCA_964559545.1 uncultured Solibacteraceae bacterium
CATGATGCGCACCTGCCGCCGGTGTTTGCTCGTGGGCGGGTTCGCCCCCGTGATCGTTTCAACAAAGCGGTTCAACTCCGACGTGCCCACACGCTTGCGCCGCGCATCGGCCACGCGCACCGCCATCTCCAACATCTTCGCCGTGCGGTCGCCCGTCAACGCAGAGACGTGCAGGACCGGAGCAAACTCAAGGAACTTCAACTGGAACCGGAGCTTGTCGTCGTAGTCCTTGACGAACTGCTGCGGATCATCCCCCATCCGCTCCGCCATCAGGTCCCACTTGTTGACGACGATGACGACGCCGCAGCCGGCTTCTTCGGCCTCGCCTGCAATGGCACCGTCACGATCGGTGGGCCCTTCGACCGCATCAATCACCAGCACGGCGACATCCGCCTTCTCCATCGCGCGTTTGGCGAGGATGACGGAAATGGATTCGACCTGGCCGGCGGTGGCCACCTTGCCCGGGCGTCGCATGCCGGCGGTATCCACCAGGCGCACTTTGCGCTTCTGATACTGCAGCACGACGTCCACCGAATCGCGCGTCGTGCCCGGCATGTCGCTCACCATGACGCGATCTTCGCGGAGCAACCGGTTCACGAGCGACGATTTGCCGACGTTGGGACGTCCGACGATCGCCACGGCAATTTCCGGATCCGTTTCGATCGCAGGTTCGGTGGACTTCGCCGGCATCGCCGCGATGAGGGCGTCGAGCAGTTCGTAGACGCCGGTGCCGTGCTCGGCCGACACTTCAAATTGTCCACCGAAGCCCAGCTTGTGAAATTCGTTGGCGCGGGCGACGGACCGTTTGTCGTCCGCCTTGTTCACGACCAGCAGCACCGGGCAGTTCACGGTGCGGATCGCCTGCGCGATCTGTTCATCACCGACCACGAGCCCCTCGCGGCCATCCACCAGGAAAATCAGCAGGTCGGCGGACTTGAGTGCGCGCATGCCGTGATCCACGACCATCGCATGCAGCGGGTCCGTCGTCGCGCCGAACAATCCTCCGGTGTCCACAAGCGTGAAGTTCCGGCCCGACCATTCAGCAGGCGCGGTGACCACGTCGCGCGTGGTGCCGGCCACCGGCGCCACAATGGAGCGTCGGTTCCCTGCGATGCGATTAAAGAGAGTGGATTTCCCCACGTTCGGCCGGCCAACCAGCACCACTGTGGGCCCCACACCAGAAGCGGCCATCTGGACAGTGTAGCAGTTACGGGGAGACTTGACTCCGTAAGTAGGTGTCTTTATAGTCACTTACGGACATCAGGTGCCCCGGAAGTCATGATCAAAGTCGACATCGTAAACGAGGTGTCGCGTATCGCCGAAATCACCAAAGTGAAGGCCGAAGTGGCCGTCGATGCGGTGTTTGACGCCATGCGAGCCTCCATGATGAAGGGTGACCGCATCGAGCTGCGTGGCTTCGGGGTGTTTCAGGTCAAACCCCGCAAACGTGGCATCGGCCGCAATCCCCGGACGGGCAAGGAAGTGAAGATTCCGCCTGGTCGCACGATTCGGTTCAAGCCGGGCAAAGACCTCCAGAACATCTCCGGTGAGTGAGCCCCAGCCGTTCTGGGTGTATCCGACGGAGCTGCCGCCGCCTCCCCCCAAGTTTCAGCACAGACTCGGACGGCCACTGCTGCTGTTCCTGCTGACGGTTGCCACGACCTCGTACTTTGTGGGCCCGTGGTACTCGTTCGCGATCCTCCTGATTCTCGGCGCGCACGAGTTCGGGCACTACTTCGCGTGCCGCTGGCACAACGTCGATTGCACGCTGCCCTTTTTCCTGCCGGCGCCGCTGCCGCTGACGGGGACGTTCGGCGCTGTGATCCGTATCCTCGAGCCCTTCCCCTCGCGGCGCGCCTTGTTCGACATCGGCGTCGCGGGGCCGCTGGCTGGATTCGTCACCCTGATTCCGTTCCTCATCATCGGCATTTCACTGTCGACAGTTGATGTCGTGCCCGAGGGAGGATTCGGCATCTGGCTTGGGGAGCCGGTCCTGTTCAAGTGGATCGCGCGGCAGATTCACGGCCCGCTGCTTGAGGGCACCGACATTTTCATCCACCCACTCGGCTACGCCGCGTGGTTCGGCATGCTCGCCACGGCGCTCAACCTGTTGCCATTTGGCCAGCTCGACGGCGGCCACATCGCGTATGCCGTCCTGGGCTCGCGCGCGCGCTACCTGTCGATGGCCACACTCGGCCTGGTCATCACGCTGGCGTTTGTCTCGACGAGCTGGATTGTCATGGCCGTCATGCTGAGCGCGATGACGTGGTTCATGGGGTTTCGTCACCCTGCCCCGCTCGACGACTTCACCCCGCTGTCGCCTCGTCGAGTGATCGTCGCGCTCATCGCGCTCGCGATTTTGGTGGGCTGTTTCACGCCGGAACCCATCACGATCACGTTCTAGGACGTGGAATACGGATCGACATCCACGACGGTCTTGCGCCGCAGTTCCGGCCGCTGATCGAGTGCGCGTTCGATGGCATCGCGCATGGCTCGGCGATGCGCACCCTTCAGGAAAAACTGCGCGCGGTATTCGTCCTTGATCTTCGACAGCGGCGCCGGGGCCGGCCCGAGCAGCGTGGCGCGCGCGCCGGCCTGCCGCGTCAAGGCGGCCAGCGCGTTGGCATCATCAAGCGCCTTGCCGAGCGACGCGCCGCGCACCACGACGTTGATCAGGCCGATCGTCGGCGGATACCGCATCCGTGTGCGGAAGTCGATCTCCTGCGCATAAAACGTCGCGTAGTCCTGCGCCGCCGCGGCCTTCACGCTGTAGTGCTCCGGATAGAGCGTCTGCACAATCGCTTCACCGGGAATATCACCGCGACCGGCACGGCCCACCACCTGCGTCAACAACTGAAACGTCCGCTCAGCCGCGCGGAAGTCCGCCACACCGAGACCCACGTCCGCCGACACCACACCCACCAGCGTCACTGAGGGAAAGTCGTGGCCTTTGGCGATCATCTGCGTGCCGACCAGGATGTCCACCTCCCCCTTCGCCACGGCCGTGAGCACCTTCGCGATCGCGCCGCGCCGCCGGATCGTGTCGCGATCCACCCGCACGATCCGCGCGCCTGGAAATCGTGTGCGCACATCCGCCTCGACACGTTCGGTGCCGAAACCCGACTGCTCGAGGAACTCACCGCCGCACGTCCCGCAGGCTTTGGGGATACCCGAGGCGTAGTTGCAGTAGTGGCACCGCACCTTGCGCGCCGCCCGGTGATACGTGAGCGTCACCGAACAATGCGGACACTCCATCGTCGCCGCGCACTGCCGGCAGAAGACGACGGTGGCGAAGCCGCGGCGGTTGAGGAGAATCATCGACTGCTCGCCGCGGGAGAGACGCAATTCCAGCGCCTCCCACAACGGCTGACTGATCATCACGTCGGCCCCCTGCGCGGCAAACTCCTTGCGCATGTCCACGAGGCGGACCTCGGCGAGAGGTTTGTTCCAGACACGCTGGGTCAACGTCAGGTGGTCGTACCGGCCGGCGGCGGCATTCGCCGCGGACTCCAGTGACGGCGTGGCGCTGCCCAGCACCACAACCGCGCCTTCCATGCGGCCTCGCACGACAGCGACATCCCGTCCCTGATACCGCGGCGCTTCTTCCTGCTTGTAGGCGTGGTCGTGCTCTTCGTCCACGATGATGAGGCCGACGCGATCCAGCGGCGCAAACACCGCGGAACGAGTGCCGATGACCACATCGACTTCGCCCCGCCGGATGCGATGCCACTGATCGTGCCGCTCGCCATCCGACAGGCCGCTGTGCTGAATCGTCACGCGGCGGCCGAAACGCGCGCGGAACAACCCCGCCAGCGCGGGCGTGAGCGCAATCTCCGGCACCAGCACCAGCACACGCCGGCCTCGGCGCAACACGAGATCCGCGAGCCGCAGGTACAGCTCTGTCTTGCCGCTCCCGGTCACGCCCTGCAGCAGCAGCGTCTTGAACAGCCCGGCGATGACGGCCTCTTCGAGGTGGCGGTACGCGTGGGCCTGCTCCGGCGTCAGCTCCCGCCCTTCGGGCGTGGTTCCGTCGAGCGTCCACTGCGTGCGATCGGTGCCGCCCACCGCTTCGAACGGATCGCGCTCGACGATCTCGTCGTGAATCGAGACGAGACCGGCCCGCTCCAGGCTGCGCACCGTCGAGAGACTCACGCCTGCGCGCTTCAGCGCTGACAACGGCACACCTTCTGGTGTCCGCTGCAGCA
>CAZLJG010000042.1:4305-16107 GCA_964559545.1 uncultured Solibacteraceae bacterium
ACGCCTGCGCGCTTCAGCGCTGACAACGGCACACCTTCTGGTGTCCGCTGCAGCAATTCCGCAGCCACGCGTTGTTTGTCGCCCTTCAAAACCCGCGGGCTAAAGCCCGCGGGCTCCGTTTGGGCCTTCCACATCGCCACCGGCACGCGACGAAACGCGGACGCGTCCCCCGTGCGGGCCTTGGGCGGCATGGCATTGAGCAGCGCATCGCCTGGACCGGCCGCGTAGTACTCGGCGACCCATAACGCGAGGGCCACGACGGTTTCCGGGAGGAACGCGTCGGTGTCGATGACCTCGATGACGTCTTTAAGTGTGCCGGTGTCGGGCGGTGCGACAGGCGCTTCGATGACGCAGCCGGTGACGGCGCGGGTGCCCAGCGGCACCGTGACACGGGCGCCGCGCACAGGCAGTGGAAGTGATTCAGGGACTCGGTACGTCAACCGTCCAAGACCGGGGACCGGCACCCCGACTGACACACACCGCGCGGCCATGGGATCAGGCGCCTTGCGTGAGGAGCGACTTGACCAGCTTCATGTCTTCCCAGACCTCTCGCTTCCGATCGGGGCTGCGCAACAGGTAGGCCGGATGAAACGTGGGGATCAGAATCGAGCCGCGGTACTCGTGCTGTTTGCCGCGGATGCGTGAGATCGGCGCGTCGGTCTTGAGCAACGTGTGCGCGGCATGGGTGCCCAGCGCCACGATGACGCGCGGTTTGATCAAGTCGATCTGCCGGAACAGAAATGGCTCGCAGGTGGCCACTTCATCGGGCTCCGGATTACGATTGGCCGGCGGCCGGCACTTGATGACATTCGCGATGTACACGTCCTCGCGTTTCATGTCGATCGCTTCAATGATTTTCGTCAGCAACTGCCCGGCCTTGCCCACAAACGGCAGGCCCTGCTCGTCCTCATCCGCGCCAGGTGCCTCGCCCACAAACATGAGTTCGGCATTCGGATTCCCGGAGCCAAACACGATGCGCTGGCGGCCCAGGGTGTGCAGCTTGCACCTCGTGCACTCGCCGATATCGAGTCGGATCGCGTCAAGATCTGTATCTGTGCTGGGTGCTACGTGCTGGGTGCTCAGTGCTGGTGCCTCGTGCTGGGTGCTGGATGCTGGGTGCGCGCGCTCGCGCCAGACGGGATCGGTCGTGACACCGGTCACGCCGAGGTCGCGGTAGTACTTGAGATGTTCGCGCAGGTCGTCGCGTCCGCTCATGCGTGCACCGGGGCCGGTGCGGACGCGAGGAGGCGTTCGACGCGATCGAGAATGGCCGCGGCGGCGGCGTCCTTCGACTGCAGCGGCAGAGCCTCGGCGCCTGCGGCGTCCACCAGCGTGATCTGATTGGTGTCCACGTCGAACCCACTGCCCTCTGCGGACACGTCATTGGCGACGATCAGGTCGACACGTTTGGTGTCGCGCTTGCGCGTGGCGCGGGCGACAGGATCTCCGGTTTCGGCCGCAAAGCCGACCAGCACCGGTCGTGCGGCGGAACCGCGCGCCGCACCAAGCGCCGCGAGAATGTCCACCGTCCGCTCAAGCTGCAGCGTCACCGCGCCACTCTTTTCAATCTTGGTTCCGTGCGCGCCGCCTGCCGGCGTGTAGTCGGCGACCGCAGCCGCCATCACCACCACGTCGGCGCGTTCGGACGCACGCATCACCGCCGCATGCATCTCCGCGGCCGAACGGACGCGCGTGAGCGTGGTCACCATCGGCGGCTCCACCGTTGTCGGACCGGCGATCAGATGCACCTGCGCGCCGCGACGCATGGCATCGCGCGCCACGGCAAATCCCATCCGGCCACTGGATCGGTTCCCGAGGTACCGCACAGGGTCGAGGTCTTCGCGCGTGGGACCGGCGGTGACCACGACACGTTGACCTGCCAGTGATGAGGACGTCCCCACGCTGCGCTCACGCACCACGCGATCGACGACCTCCGCAATCTCGGCAGGTTCCGCGAGGCGGCCCTTGCCGACCCAGCCACACGCCAGATAGCCCTCACCAGGCTCGACGAAGGTCGTGCCGCGAGCGGCGAGTGTGGCGAGGTTGTCGCGGACGGCCGGGTGCTCCCACATCACGGTGTTCATCGCAGGAGCCAGCACAAGGGGGGCGCGCGTCGCGAGATACAGCGCGCTCAGAAAGTCGTCGCCCAGCCCGTGGGCGAACTTGGCGATGACGTTGGCCGTGGCGGGCGCCACGACCAGCGCCTGCATGTCGGTCGCCAGGGCGATGTGTTCGATGTTGGCGTTCATCCCCGGCGCAAACTGGCCGGTGATGACGGGGCGCCGCGTGATGGCTTCAAACGTGAGGGGGCCGACGAACCGGCGCGCGTTGCGCGTCATGATCGCCTGCACGTCGTAGCCCCGCTTCTGGAGCAGACGCGCGAGCTCGACCGACTTGTACGCGCCGATCCCGCCCGAGACGCCGAGCCCAATCAGGGGCGCCATGGCCGGAAGCTACTTGACGGTGGCCGCCGCGTCGGCCGGCGTCAGGTCGTCGTCCGGACCGTCGACGTTATCCACGCGTGCCACGGCACCGGCCGCAACTTCCTGCTGCGCGCGACGCGCCGGCTGCATGGAGCCTTCGATCTTCGGCAGGCACCCACGCAGAAGCTGGTGCGCGCGCGCCGAGGCGATCGCCACAAATTCAAAGCGGCTTTCGGGGTTGTTGATCTTCGGTGAGTCAGTCATAAGGTCCTTCTCGTCTCTAAAACGAATCGATAATCGGCTGGATCGCGGCACGGCGTCGCGCGAGTTTCGCGCGTTCAGCCATCACAATGCCCGCCAGTTCTCCCACGCAGCGCTCGAGCACATCGTTCACGACCACATAGTCGTAGGTGTCCACGGCGGACACCTCCTGCCGTGCCGTCGCGAGGCGGCGTGCCATCGCGGCTTCCGGCTCGCTGCTGCGTTTACGCAGGCGTTCCTCCAACACGGCGAACGACGGCGGGAGCATGAACACCGCCACCGTCTCAGGCCGTGCCGCGCGGACCTGCCGCGCGCCCTGGACGTCAATCACGAGGACCAGGTCCTCGCCCGCCGCCAGCCGGGCCTCGGTGTCGCGCCGGCTGGTGCCGTAGTAGTTGCCGAAGACATCGGCCCACTCCAGAAACCCGCCTGCCGCCACCTGGGCTTCGAACGCCTCCCGGCTCACAAAATTATAGTCGACCCCATCGGTTTCCCCGTCACGACGCGGCCGGGAGGTGTAGGAGCGGGACATCCGCAATCCGGGCACCAATTGCACCAGTTGCTCCACCACCGTGGTCTTCCCTGTCGCGCTGGGGGCGGACACCACAAACAGCAGGCCCGGCGTGGGGTTATTCGACATTCTGCACCTGCTCTTTCACCCGCTCGAGCTCGGCTTTGGCCGAAACCACGAGTTCGGTGACGGCGAGCCCTTCCGCCTTGGACCCGATGGTGTTGATCTCGCGATTCATCTCCTGCACCAGGAAATCCAGCTTCCGACCACACGGCTCCGGCCCGTCGGCCAGCGACCGCCAGTGTTCCACATGGCCGCGCATCCGGGAGATTTCTTCGTGAACATCCGACCGCGCGACAAACCGCACCAGTTCCTGGCTGATCGCCACCGGGTCGCCCTGCAGGTCCGCCGGCATCGCCGCGAGACGCTCGCGCAGTCGCGCTTCAAGCGCCGCCTGCCCCGCTGCGGCGCCCGCCTCCACGGTGTCGACAAACGTCAGCAACGTCTGCACGCGGCGATCGAGATCCGCCGCGAGAAACCCGCCTTCGGTCTCGCGCATCACCACGAGCGCGTCGAGGGCCTCGATGACCGCACCATCCACCACCGCACTCGCCGCGTCGGGCACCTCGGCGGCCGGCGCCAACCGAATCTCCAGCGCGTGCGGAATACGCAACAGGTCCGAGGCCGTGAGACTGCCGCTCACGAGCCCCTTCGCGCGCGCCGCATCCACCACGGTCTGCACCTGACTGACGAGGGCTTCATTGAGCGACACCTCGCGCGTCGGCTCCGTCGTGTCGTCACACGACAACGCGATCTCGACGCGTCCCCGTGTGAGGCGCTGCTGAATCAGGCTCTTGATACGGCCTTCGAGGCCCGCGAGCGCCGACGGCGCCTTCACCTGGATATCCAGGAACCGGTGATTCACCGACTTCACGGTCACACCCACCGACACGCCGGCCGTCTCACGGCTGACCGATGCAAATCCCGTCATCGAACGAATCACGACGTCGTCTCCTCCGGCCGATCATCCAACATCTGCATCGCGTGCAGCCGGGCATAGACACCGCCGTCGCGATTCACGAGTTCGTCGTGGCTGCCCGCTTCGGCCACGCCACCATTGTCGAGCGCGACAATCAGGTCGGCGTTCCGCACCGTCGACAGCCGGTGCGCAATCACAAAGGTCGTCCGGTTCCGCATGAGGTTCACGAGTGCCGCCTGCACCAGTTGTTCCGCTTCGGTATCAAGCGCCGACGTGGCCTCGTCAAGAATGAGCAGTGGCGAGTTTGTCAGCAACGCACGCGCAATCGCCAGGCGCTGTCGCTGGCCGCCCGACAACCGTTGTCCGCGCTCCCCGATGCGCGCGTCATAGCCGCCCTCCAGCTGCGTGATGAAGTCGTGGGCATGTGCGGCACGAGCCGCGGCTTCGATTTCCGCCCGCGAGGCTGACGGGGCGCCGTAGGCGATGTTGGCGGCGACCGTCTCGTCAAACAACACGGTCTCCTGGGTGACCAGGGCAATCTGATCCCGCAGCGAGGCCAGCGTCACGTCGCGGATATCCACGCCATCGATGAACACCCCACCTTCGGTTACGTCGTAAAACCGCGGAATCAGATTCACCAGGGTCGTCTTGCCCGCGCCGCTGTGGCCGACGATGGCCACGACCTGCCCGGCCTTTACCGAGAACGACACGTTCCGGAGCACCGTCGCGTCGGGCCGGTCCTCGTACGAAAACCCGACATCGCGGAACTCCACACCCTGCTGCACCCGGGCCAGTGGGCGCGCACCCGGCCGCTCGGTCACCTCGGTGTGTGTGTCGAGCATGGTGAAAATGCGCTCTGCGGCGGCGATCGCCTGCTGGAGCCCGGCGTTCACACGGCTGAGCTTCTTGATCGGCGCGTACATCATGAACGAGGCCGCCAGAAACGATGTGAACTCGCCGGGCGTCAGGTCGCCTGCCGTGATCTTCTGCGCCGCGTAGTACAACGCGCCTGCGGCCGCCACGCCACCCAGCATCTCCATCAACGGCGGCAGCGACGCCATCGCCGACGTAATGCGCATGTTCGTGCGGTACAACGCCGCGCCCGCCAAACGGAACCGCTGCACTTCCCGCCCTTCCTGACGGAACGCCTTGACGATGCGATGGCCGGTCAATCCCTCGTTGGCCAGGTGCGACAGATGCTCCTGATGTTCCTGACTCCGCGTCGTCGTCTTCCGCACCCGCTGCCCGAGCCGCACCAGTGGATACACGACCAGCGGCACAACCGCGATGCAGATCACGGCGAGATTGGCATCGAGATAAAACAGGTAGCCGGCCAGCGCAACCACCGTCAGCGACTCACGGACCAGGTCCGCAATGGTCTCCGATGCCGCCGACTGGATCTGGTTGACGTCATTTGAAATGCGCGACATCAGCTGCCCGGACGTCCACTTCGAGAAAAACGCGGCCGACTGATTGAGGATGTGCGCGAACAGCAATGTCCGCAAATCACGTACGACGCGTTGCCCGACGTCCGTCATCAGGAACGACGATGCGTAGGTGCCGATGCCCTTGATGAAATACGTGCCCAGCAGCAACAGGATGATGCGCTTGACGTTTTGCGGGTCAGGCACCAGCACGCCGTCGATGATGTCCTTGACCAGACGCGCCTGCCCCAGGTTACCGGCGGCGTAGACCGCCATGGCCAGCACGCCGAGGAGCATCCGCCCCCGGTAGGGCCGTGCATGGCCGAGCAGGCGGCGGAACTCGTTCACGCGCGGGTCCTGTAACCCTGGGGATGACGCGTGTGCCACTGCCACGCCGTGCGGACGATGGTCTCGAGTGCGCCGCGCGTCGGCGTCCACCCGAGCTCCGTGCGGGCCTTCTGACTCGACGCGACGAGCCGTGAGGGGTCCCCCGCGCGACGAGGCGCCATTACGTGCGGCACGGGACGCTCTGCGACGCGCGCCACCGTGTCCACGACCTCGCGCACCGAGACGCCGTCGCCCATCCCGAGATTGTAGGCGCCTGACGTGCCCCCGGCCAGCAGCCGGCGCAGGCCCAGCACATGGGCATCGGCCAGGTCAGCCACGTGCACGAAGTCGCGAAGACAGGTCCCGTCGGGCGTCGGATAGTCGTCGCCGAATATCTGCAGCGGCTCGGCACCCAGCGCCGCAAGAATCGCCCGCGGAATCAAGTGGTCCTCGGGGGTGTGATCCTCCCCGATGAGGCCGTCGGGATCTGCACCAGCCGCGTTGAAGTAGCGGAAGATCACCGACGTGAGTCCGGTGGCCCGCTCCAGATGGGCCAGCGCGTGCTCGACAACCAGCTTGGTCTGGCCATAGGGATTGATTGGCAGTTGCGGGTGCGTCTCGTCGATCGGCGTGTGCTGCGGTTCACCAAACGTTGCGGCCGTGGACGAAAACACAAAGTGCCGCACGCCGCATGTGGCCATCGCTTCGAGCACCGTCAACGTGCCGATGACGTTCGTCCGGTAGTAGGCCGCCGGCTCGCGCATCGACTCGCCCACCGACAGGCGCGCCGCGAAGTGCATGACGGCGGCGGCCGACGATGTGCGGAGAGCCTGCGTGATGGCGGAGCCGTCGGTGATGTCGCCCTGGATGAGGGTGATCCGTCGCTCAGGAAACGCCGTCTGCAGACGGGCAACCGCCTCGGCGTGGCCGGCCAGGAGATTGTCGAACACCCACACGTCGTGCCCCGCGGCGGCCAGGGCCTTCACGGCATGGCTGCCGATGTACCCGGCGCCGCCGGTGACGAGAACGTTAGGGGCGGCCAATCGAGCTGTAGGTGAAACCAAAACCGCGCACATGCGCGGGCTGATAGAGGTTGCGGCCGTCGAAGATGTTCGGCTGCTTCATGGCCTTCTTCATCTTCGCGAAGTCCGGCTCACGGAATTCGTTCCACTCGGTCACGATCAACAGCGCATCCGCTCCGACGAGCGCGCGGTACGCGCCCTTGGCGTACGTGATCGACGAGCCGAAAATCCGGCGCGCGGAGTCCATGGCTTCGGGGTCATACGCCTGCACCTTCGCGCCACGCGCGAGCAGACCTTCAATGATCGGAATCGCCGGTGCTTCGCGCATGTCATCGGTCCGTGGCTTGAACGCCAAGCCCCACACGGCGATGGTCTTGCCCTTCAGCGCATTCGGCCCCTTGCCGAACTTCGCGTCGAGCTTGGTGAGCAGGCGCTGCTTCTGCGTCTTGTTGACCGCCTCGACGGCTTCAAGCACGCGGAACTTGTACTTCTTGTCGGCCGAGAACTTGACGATGGCCTGCACGTCCTTGGGGAAACAGCTGCCACCGTAGCCGACACCCGGGAACAGGAACGCCGATCCGATGCGCGTGTCGGTGGCGACGGCCTGCCGCACCGCGTCCACATCGGCGCCGTACAGTTCGCAGACGTTCGCAATCTCGTTCATGAACGAAATACGTGTCGCCAGCATCGCGTTCGCCGCGTACTTGCAGAGCTCCGCACTCGCACAATCCATCACCATGATCGGCGCGCCGGTCCGGGTGAACGGCCGGTACAGCTCAATCATGATCTCGGATGCGCGGGGATCAGTGGCACCAATGACCACGCGATCGGGTTTGAGGAAGTCCTCGACCGCCGCGCCCTGCTTCAGGAATTCGGGATTGGACACGACGGAAAACGGATGCGTCGTCTCACGCCGGATGCAGTCGCGCACGAGTTCCGACGTGCCGACCGGCACCGTGCTCTTGTCCACGATGACCTTGTAGCCGTTCATGGCACGCGCAATTTCGCGCGCGGCGCCGAGCACATGCTGCAGATCCGCAGAACCGTCTTCGCCCATCGGCGTGCCGACGGCGATAAAAATGACGTCGGACTTCTTCACCGACGTCGCGAGATCCTTCGTGAAGGTCAGCCGCTTTTCGGCGGCATTACGCTTGACGAGTTCTTCCAGCCCCGGCTCGAAGATCGGGATCTTGCCGCGCCGCAAGGCACGCACCTTCGCGTCATCGCGGTCCACACACACGACCTGGTTGCCTGTTTCCGCGAAACACGCCCCCACGACCAACCCGACATACCCCGTCCCAACGACCGCAATGCGCATGACCACCCCATACGTACGCGAAAAGACCGCGCCTGAAACTCCACACGGTACCACGCGTCCAGAAATACTGTCAACCAATTGACAGACAAGGAGTTATGGCCAATCTTGTCACGTGCGAATCCTGCTCGATTACCGGCCGGCGCTGCGTCAGCGGACCGGTGTCGGGGAATACGTGCACGAACTGACACGCGCGCTGCTGGCTGCGGAAGTGCATCCGCCCGACGTGGTGACGCTGTTCTCAGCCTCGTTGCGCGATCGCATGGACCGCACCGACTTGGCGGGCGCCGTGATTGCCGACCTCCGGATTCCTGTTCGCGCCCTCAACTACGCGTGGCATCGGTGGCAGTGGCCGCCAGTCGAAACCCTCACCCGCTTTGACTACGACGTGGTGCACGCCGCACATCCCATCCGCATTCCGAGCCGGCATGCCGCACAGGTCGTGACCGTGCACGACCTCGACTTTCTGCGCCATCCCGAACGGACGCGTGCGGAGATCCGCCGCGACTACCCGGAACTCGCGCCGGCGCACATCCGCGCGGCCGACGGTGTGGTGGCGGTGTCGGCCACCACCGCGCGCGACATCGAGACGCTGACCGGTCATCCCGCCTCACATGTCACGGTCGCGCCACTGGGACGCCCGGACTGGCCACATCGCCTCGCGGAACCCGCCGACGGCGTCGTGCTGTTTTTTGGCACGCTCGACCCGCGCAAGAACGTCGGCAGCCTGCTTGATGCGTACGCGCAACTTGTCGCACGGCGCGACGCGGCCGGACTCGCCACTCCCGCACTGGTGCTCGCCGGTGGCCCGGGCCCTGGTGCTGACGCGTTGATCGCGCGCACCCGTGAGGCTCCCCTTCTGGGGCGTGTTGAAGTGCTGGGGTACGTCGATCCGGATGTGCGACTCGATACCTACCGCCGTGCGCTTGCCCTCGTGATGCCGTCACACACGGAAGGATTCGGACTGCCGGCGCTTGAAGCGATGACCGTTGGCGTCCCGGTGGTCGCCGCAGACGCCGGAGCGCTTCCTGAAGTGCTCGGCGGTGCCGGCGCGTTGTACCCCGCTGGCGACGTCGAGGCGTTGTGTGCCACCCTCGACGCCGTGATCAGTGACACCACGCGCCGGGATCAGATGCGCGAGGCCGGCTGGCGCCGTGCGCTCGATTTTTCCTGGTCGCACACCGCCGCGCGCACCCGTGAGGCCTGGCATCTCGCGCGCACCCGAGCGCAAGAGCGTCACCGTGGCTGAGCCGCTGACGATCGCCATCGACGCCCGCGAACTCGCCGGTCACCCCACCGGGGTCGGGCGGTACGTGGCCGGTGTGCTCACGCAGTGGGCCTCGGAGCCACTCCCGCACCGGCTGCGGCTGATTCTGCACGCGCCGCCTCCCGCGTGGGTCCTGCAGCTGCCCCTCGATATCCAGGTGGACGTAGTGCCGGCCGATGTCGCCGGCACATGGTGGGAACAGACCACACTGCCTGACGCGATTCGCCGGTCAGGTGCAGACGTCCTTCTTGCACCGGCGTACACCGCGCCGCTGCGCTCCCCCTGCCCCACCGTGCTCATCGTGCACGACGTGTCGTTTTTTGCGCAGCCTTCAGGTTTCCACTGGCGCGAAGGCCTCCGACGGCGATGGTTGACGCGCGCCAGCGCCAAACGTGCCGCTGCCGTCGTGACTGTCTCGGCCTTCTCCGCAGACGAAATCGCCCGATACCTCGATGTGCCTCGGGCCGACGTGCGAATCGCGTCACAGGGTGCCCCTGTGTGGATTGGCGGCCCACCCGCACATGATCGCGAACCGCTGGTGCTCTCCGTCGGCACCCTGTTCACCCGGCGGCACGCGCCGACGTTGCTCGAGGCATTCGCGCATGTGGCCACCCGCGTACCAGGCGCGCGTTTGGTGCTGGTCGGCAGCAACAAAACCCACCCGCACATCGACCCACCCGCCATCGCGGCCTCGCTCGGAATCGCCGACAAGGTCACGTGGCACGCGTATGTCTCCGATGAGGAGCTCGACGCGCTGTACAGCAAAGCGCGTGCGTTCGCGTTTCTCTCGGACTACGAAGGCTTCGCGATGACGCCGATGGAAGCGGCCGCTCGCGGCGTACCCTCGGTGCTGCTCGACACGACAGTAGCCCGCGAGGTGTACGGCGACGGTGCCACCCGCGTGCCACTCTCGGCGCCGGCTGTTGCCTCTGCCCTCACGATCCTGCTCACGGATCCTGTCGCACACGCGGCAGCGGCAACCGCCGCCCGCGAGCGTTTGTCACACTACGCCTGGCATCACACCGCCGGCGTCTTGCGCACCGCACTCGAAGATGCGGCGGGGGTACGACGATGACAGGCCTCGACATCATCATCGTCAACTACAACACCGTGGAGGATTTGCGCGCCTGTCTGCAGTCGCTGCACACGTCCCCACCCGCCCGTCCCCACCACATCTGCGTCGTGGACAACGCCTCGTCGGATGGCAGTGTGGCCGCGGTACGGAACGAATTCTCCGGCGTAGAGGTGGTGGCACTGGACGCCAACGTCGGGTTTGCGGCGGCCAACAACATCGGGATTCGACGCACGTCGTCGCCGCTGGTGCTGCTGCTGAACTCGGATACCGTGGTGCCCGCTGGCGCGATTGACACGCTGGTCGATCGGCTTGAGGCCTCGGGTGCCACGGCCGCGGGGCCCCGACTCGTGGACGACCACGGGCGCCCGGAGATCTCGTGGGGGCCCATGTTGTCGCCGCTCGCCGAAGCGGGCCAGGCGCTGCGCGTGCGACTGGCGCGGAGCCCGCGCCCCTGGGCCCAGCACTTGGTGGCGCGGTGGACAACGACGGAGCGGTGGGTCGACTGGATCACCGGCGCCTGCCTGCTCGTGAGCCGGAACGCCGCGCTTGAGGCCGGCCTGCTCGATGAGCGGTATTTCATGTACGAGGAGGATGTGGACTTCTGCGCCGCCCTGCGCGCCCGCGGTGGGCGCATCCTGTTTGCGCCCGCTGCGCAGGTCGTGCATCGGCGAGGCCGATCGTTTGCGGTGGCCGGCACACGCCCGTCCCCGCTCTACGACCGCAGCCACGTGGCGTTCTACGACAAACATCGCCCCGGCTGGGCGCCGGTCCTCCGGGCCGTCCTGGCACTGCGGGGCCGACGCGTTCGCTGAGACGCCTGGCACAGTACAATCCCCCAGTGCCGGCCCGCATAGCCATTGATGCCCGAAAACTGCATGACTACGGCATCGGCACGTACGTGCGGAACCTCGTCCAGGAGTTTGCCCGCCGCCCCACCGACGATACCTACATCCTGATCTGCCGGCCCGAGGACGCCGAGTTTGTCCGACAGCTGGGTCCCCAGTTCGAGCCATGGCCCGATACGTCAGCGAACTACTCAATCCGCGAGCAGCTGACCGTCCCGCTCGACCTGCGTCGGGCCCGCGTCGATCTCTTCCACGCGCCGCACTATGTCGTGTCGCCGCTCATCACGTGCCCGGTGGTTGTCACCATCCACGACTGCATTCATCTGCGCTTTCCGCAATACCTGCCGAACCGG